>NZ_JBJJLO010000024.1:0-66182 GCF_046230915.1 Pseudomonas sp. KCJK8993 | reverse complement strand
GCCTGGCCGTCCCGGTGATAGCTGGTATCCCAGCGCTGGAGCTGTTGGTGCAGGGTAGTGATCTCCACGTCGGCCTGGGTTGCCGGCCAGTCCGGGCAATGGGCCTGGGCCGACAGTGGGATGAAGATCGACAGCAGGAGCAGTCTTGGCAGCATGGCGAGCGTCCTTGCCCGGAAAGGTCATGCTCAAAGGTTAGGCGCGGTGATGTGGGACGGGTGTGGCAGGTGTTTGCCGGTTGTTTCCCGGTCGGCCCGGCAGGCGCCACGAGCGGCGACTGCGGCTGTAAGGCAGGGAATATGGAGGCGGGAGGGAGAAATCTGCGGGTACAAAAAGCCCCGCCGGCATAGCCGGGCGGGGCCTTGGTGACGCGGGAAGGCTTACAGGCCGGCGGCGGCGCGCAGGGCTTCGGCGCGGTCGGTTTTTTCCCAGGTGAAGGTGGAGAAGGTGTCTTCACCCACGGTCTTGGTTTCCGGAGTACGGCCGAAGTGGCCGTAGGCTGCGGTGTCCTGGTAGATCGGGTGCAGCAGGTCGAGCATGGTGGTGATCGCGTATGGACGCAGGTCGAAGTGCTCGCGTACCAGCTTGATGATCTTGTCATCGCTGATCTTGCCGGTGCCGAAGGTGTTCAGCGAGATCGAAGTCGGCTGGGCGACGCCGATGGCGTAGGACACCTGGATCTCGCAGCGCTCGGCCAGGCCGGCGGCGACGATGTTCTTGGCCACGTAGCGACCGGCGTAGGCTGCCGAACGGTCGACCTTGGATGGGTCCTTGCCGGAGAACGCGCCACCACCGTGGCGAGCCATGCCGCCGTAGCTGTCGACGATGATCTTGCGGCCGGTCAAGCCGCAGTCGCCCACTGGGCCGCCGATGATGAACTGGCCGGTCGGGTTGATGTGGAACTGGGTGTCCTTGTGCAGCAGCTCGGCTGGCAGCACATGCTTGACGATCAGCTCCATCACGCCTTCGCGCAGGTCGTTATAGGACACTTCCGGGTTGTGCTGGGTCGACAGCACCACCGCGTCGATACCGACCACGATGCCGTTCTCGTAGCGGCAGGTGACCTGGGACTTGGCGTCCGGGCGCAGCCATGGCAGCAGGCCCGATTTGCGGGCTTCGGCCTGGCGCTGGACCAGTTGGTGGGAGAACGCGATCGGTGCAGGCATCAGCGCCGCGGTTTCATTGCTGGCATAGCCGAACATCAGGCCCTGGTCGCCAGCGCCCTGGTCTTCTGGCTTGGCGCGGTCGACACCCTGGTTGATATCAGGGGACTGCTTGCCAATGATGTTCATCACGCCGCAGGTGGCGCCGTCGAAGCCGACGTCGGAGCTGGTGTAGCCGATGTCGCAGATCACGTCGCGAACGATCTGCTCCAGGTCGACCCAGGCGCTGGTGGTGACTTCCCCGGCGACGATGGCGACACCGGTCTTGACCAGGGTTTCAACCGCTACGCGGGCGTGCTTGTCCTGGGCGATGATGGCGTCCAGCACCGCATCGGAAATCTGGTCAGCGATTTTATCCGGATGCCCTTCGGACACGGACTCGGAGGTGAAAAGGGAGTATTCGCTCATCTCGACGGTTTCCTAAATTTACCGATGGTGAGTGTCGCCAGCCGGTCGCTGAAAATGGCGGACCTGGATCTGGAAACCATTACGTAAGCCCACATAGAGGCTTTCCCCGGGAGTCAGTCCCGCAGCGGTGGCCCAACGGGCCAGATCATCTTGTTCGAACCCTAGCCAGAGATCACCGCAGGCTTCTTTGGCCCAGCTCTGGTTATGGCTGCACAAGTCTGTCACCAGCAGGCTACCGCCTGCTTGCAGCAATTGCGCCATCTGCTTGAGTGCCTCGGCTGGCGCCGCGAAATGGTGCAGGACCATGTTCAGCACCACGCAGTCGGCCTTGAGTGGCAAGCCCTTCAGTGCATCGGCCAGTTGCAGGCTGACGTTAGCCAGTGCTTCGCGTTCGCACAACTGGCGTGCCAGCTCCAGCATCGCCGGGCTGTTGTCCAGTGCTGTCACTTGGGCAAAGCGCCGGGCCAGCTCGGGGAGGAATCCACCGTCGCCGGGGCCGACCTCGATGGCCGTGGCTTCTGGCTTGAAGCTCAACTTGTCCAATAGCGCCAGGACACTTTCGCGGTACTGCGCCAGTCCTGCGATCAGGTCCTGCTGGGCGCGGAATTTATCCGCCACCCGGGAAAAGAAGTCTTCGCTGGCTGCGGCCCGTTGCCCATGGACCAGGCCGATTCGCGACTGGACTTCGACTGGCAAGGGCAATTGGTCGACCTCGTCCAGCAGCGATGCATGCAACTTGCCACCCAGCAGCTCGGTGTGGGGCAGGGCGCGGCGGTAGAAGATCGCATTGCCTTCGCGACGCGTGGCCACCAGCCCGGCCTGGGCCAGGACCTTCAGGTGATGGCTCATGCCCGACTGGCCAATGGCGAAGATCTGCGCCAACTCCAGCACGCCGAAGGAATCGTTGCTCAGGGCACGCAATACGTTCAGCCGCAACGGATCGCCGCCGGCCTTGCACAGGGCGGCCAGTTCGTCGCAATCGTCATGGCGGATGGTAGAGGCGTGCAGGTTCATGGGAACGCAGTCTAGTGATGGCTCAAACAGCCTGCAAGGCCAATATCAAAAAGTTTTGATATTGGCTGGGCTGGGCTTGAGTCAAGGCTGTCGTCAACCAGGATGGGGAACGGTGTCGGGGTTTGCCTGGTCGATTGAGTGGTTAGCCGTAGGAAAAACGTGCTTGAGTGACTATCTGTCATTGCCCCCGCCAGACGCCTGAGGGAAAATGCAGGCCTTTTTTCCGTTTTGTTTTGTCCAATCTTCAGGAGATCAGCGATGCCAAGCCGTCGTGAGCGTGCCAACGCCATTCGTGCCCTCAGCATGGATGCCGTGCAAAAAGCCAACAGCGGCCATCCGGGTGCCCCCATGGGTATGGCGGATATCGCCGAAGTACTTTGGCGTGACTACCTCAAGCACAACCCGAGCAATCCGTCCTTCGCCGACCGTGACCGCTTCGTGCTATCCAACGGTCATGGCTCGATGCTGATCTACTCGCTGCTGCACCTGACCGGCTACGATCTGTCGATCGACGACCTGAAGAACTTCCGCCAACTGCACAGCCGTACCCCGGGCCACCCGGAATTCGGCTACACCCCGGGTGTGGAAACCACCACCGGCCCGCTGGGCCAGGGCCTGGCCAATGCCGTGGGTTTCGCCCTGGCGGAAAAAGTCCTGGCGGCGCAGTTCAACCGTCCCGGCCACAACATCGTCGATCACCACACCTATGTGTTCCTGGGCGATGGCTGCATGATGGAAGGCATTTCCCATGAAGTCGCGTCCCTGGCCGGCACCCTGGGCCTGGGCAAGCTGATCGCCTTCTACGATGACAACGGCATCTCCATCGACGGTGAAGTCGAAGGCTGGTTCACCGACGACACGCCCAAGCGCTTCGAAGCCTACAACTGGCAAGTGATCCGCAACGTCGACGGCCACGATCCGGAAGAGATCAAGACCGCCATCGAGACCGCGCGCAAGAGCCCGCTGCCAACCCTGATCTGCTGCAAGACCACCATCGGCTTCGGTTCGCCGAACAAGCAGGGCAAGGAAGACTGCCACGGCGCACCACTGGGCGCCGAGGAAATCGCCCTGACCCGCGAAGCCCTGAAGTGGAAGCACGGTCCGTTCGAAATCCCTGCCGACATCTATGCCGAGTGGGATGCCAAGGAAGCCGGCCGCGCTGTCGAAGCCGATTGGGACCAGCGTTTTGCCGCTTACTCCGCAGCTTTCCCGACCGAAGCCAACGAACTGGTACGGCGCCTGGCCGGTGACCTGCCGGCGGACTTCGCCGCCAAGGCCGACGCCTACATCGCCGAAGTGGCGGCCAAGGGCGAGACCATCGCCAGCCGCAAGGCCAGCCAGAACACCCTGAACGCCTTCGGTCCATTGTTGCCTGAGTTCCTCGGCGGTTCGGCGGACCTGGCCGGTTCCAACCTGACCCTGTGGAAAGGCTGCAAGGGCGTCAGCGCAGAAGACGCCAGCGGCAACTACATGTATTACGGCGTGCGCGAGTTCGGCATGACCGCCATCATGAACGGCGTGGCCCTGCACGGTGGCCTGGTGCCTTACGGCGCGACCTTCCTGATGTTCATGGAATACGCCCGCAACGCGGTGCGCATGTCGGCCCTGATGAAGCAACGCGTCATCCACGTCTATACCCACGACTCCATCGGCCTGGGCGAAGACGGCCCGACCCACCAGCCGATCGAGCAACTGACCAGCCTGCGCAGCACGCCGAACCTCGACACCTGGCGTCCAGCCGACGCCGTGGAATCGGCGGTGTCCTGGAAGTACGCACTGGAGCGCAAGGACGGCCCATCGGCGCTGATCTTCTCGCGCCAGAACCTGCAGCACCAGACCCGCGATGCCGCGCAGATCGCCGCCATCGGCCGCGGTGGCTATGTGCTCAAGGATTGCTCGGGCGAGCCTGAGCTGATCCTGATCGCCACCGGTTCGGAAGTGGGCCTGGCGGTGCAGGCTTTCGACAAGCTGACCGAGCAAGGCCGCAAGGTGCGTGTGGTATCCATGCCGTGCACCAGCGTGTTCGATGCCCAGGATGCTGGCTACAAGCAGTCGGTCCTGCCGTTGCAGGTCGGTGCGCGGATTGCCATCGAAGCTGCCCATGCCGACTTCTGGTACAAGTACGTGGGCCTGGAAGGCCGCGTGATCGGCATGACCACCTACGGTGAGTCGGCGCCTGCATCGGCACTCTTCGAAGAATTCGGCTTCACCCTGGACAACATCCTGGGCCAGGCCGAAGAGCTGCTGGAAGACTGAGAAAAGCACGTGGTGGCCTGTCCACCACAGTCGCAAGCGGGGGCTGGTTTACCGGCCCCCGCTTGCGAGTGCATATAACAAGTTCGTCTGCCGTGCCTGATCGAGAACCCCATGTCCCAACCGCGTCCTTATAAAGTTGCACTCAACGGCTACGGCCGGATTGGTCGTTGCGTCTTGCGTGCTCTGTTCGAGCGAGGGGCTGCGGCCGGGTTCGAGATCGTGGCCATCAACGACCTGGCCGACATGGCCAGCGTCGAATACCTGACACGCTTCGACTCCACCCACGGCCGGTTTCCCGGCGAGGTGACCGTCGATGGCGATTGTCTGCATATCAACGGCAACTGCGTGAAGGTGTTGCGCAGTGCCACTCCCGAAGGCATCGACTGGGCAGCCCTGGACATCGACCTGGTGCTGGAATGCTCCGGTGCCTACCACACCCGCGAGGACGGCCAGCGCTTCCTCGCTGCCGGCGCGCCGCGGGTGTTGTTCTCCCAGCCGATGGCCAGCGAGGCGGATGTCGACGCCACCATCGTCTACGGGGTGAACCAGGATTGCCTGAGCGGCGACGAGCTGCTGGTGTCCAACGCGTCTTGCACCACCAACTGCGGCGTGCCCTTGCTGCGCCTGCTGGACCAGGCCATCGGCCTGGAGTACGTGTCCATCACCACGATCCACTCGGCGATGAACGACCAGCCGGTGATCGATGCCTATCACCACGAGGACCTGCGCCGCACCCGCTCGGCGTTCCAGTCGGTAATCCCGGTATCCACCGGCCTGGCCCGGGGCATCGAGCGCCTGCTGCCGGAACTTGCCGGGCGAATCCAGGCCAAAGCGGTACGGGTGCCGACGGTCAACGTGTCCTGCCTGGATATCACCCTGCAGACGGTCAGCGACACCGATGCCGCCGAGGTCAACCGGATCCTGCGCGAGGCTGCCACCAGCGGCCCGCTCAAGGGCCTCTTGGCCTATACCGAATTGCCGCACGCCAGCTGCGATTTCAACCATGACCCCCATTCGGCGATCGTCGATGCCAGTCAGACCCGCGTTTCCGGCCCCCGGCTGGTGAACATCCTGGCCTGGTTCGACAACGAATGGGGCTTTGCCAACCGGATGCTGGACGTTGCCGGCCATTACCTGCAAACAGCCACTCCACTCCCTGCTTCTAATATTCAGTAACCCAGGAATTGCGACCCATGACCGTGTTGAAGATGACCGACCTCGATCTGCAAGGTAAGCGCGTGCTGATCCGCGAAGACCTCAACGTCCCAGTCAAGGACGGTGTAGTCACCAGCGACGCGCGGATCCTGGCTTCGCTGCCGACCATCAAGCTGGCCTTGGAAAAAGGCGCGGCGGTGATGGTCTGCTCGCACCTGGGCCGCCCGACCGAAGGCGAGTTCTCGGCCGAGAACAGCCTCAAGCCGGTGGCCGACTACCTGAGCCGCGCCCTGGGCCGCGAAGTGCCGCTGGTGACCGACTACCTGGGTGGTGTCGAGGTCAAGGCCGGCGACGTCGTGCTGTTCGAGAACGTGCGCTTCAACAAGGGCGAGAAAAAGAACGCCGATGAACTGGCCCAGCAATACGCCGCCCTGTGCGACGTGTTCGTGATGGATGCCTTCGGTACCGCCCACCGGGCCGAGGGTTCGACCCACGGCGTGGCCAAGTTCGCCAAGGTGGCGGCGGCAGGCCCGCTGCTGGCGGCCGAGCTGGACGCCCTGGGCAAGGCCCTGGACACCCCGGCCAAGCCGATGGCGGCGATCGTCGCCGGCTCCAAGGTGTCCACCAAGCTGGACGTGCTCAACAGCCTGAGCCAGGTTTGCGACCAGCTGATCGTCGGTGGCGGCATCGCCAATACCTTCCTGGCCGCTGCCGGCCATCCGGTGGGCAAGTCTCTGTACGAGCCGGACCTGCTGGACACCGCCCGTGCCATCGCCGCCAAGGTCAGCGTGCCGCTGCCAGTGGACGTGGTGGTGGCCAAGGAGTTCGCCGAGAGCGCCGCGGCCACGGTCAAGGCGATCGCCGACGTGGCGGCCGACGACATGATCCTGGACATCGGCCCGCAAACCGCTGCGCAATTCGCCCAACTGCTCAAGTCGTCCAAGACCATCCTCTGGAACGGTCCGGTGGGTGTGTTCGAGTTCGACCAGTTCGGCAACGGCACCAAGGTCCTGGCCCAGGCCATCGCCGATAGCACGGCGTTCTCCATCGCTGGCGGTGGCGACACCCTGGCGGCCATCGACAAGTATGGCGTGGCCCAGCAGATCTCCTACATTTCCACCGGTGGTGGCGCTTTCCTCGAGTTCGTCGAGGGCAAGGTGCTGCCGGCGGTCGAAGTCCTGGAAGCCCGGGCCAAGGCCTGAGATTGCCATTGGCCGGGCAAAGGAGTGTTCTGATGGTCAAGACGTTGCCATTGCTGCTTGCCACAGCCTGGCTCGCGGGGTGCTCCGGCACTTCCACGGGCCAACCCGCGGATGCCGCGCAGAAGCCGGGGCAAGGTTGCTACCAGGCCGACTGGCAGGCCGAGACGGCACCGGTGATCAACAAGCGCCTGGGGCCCGAAGGCTTGGAGAAATACGAGACTCCGTCAAAGGCCAGGGAACAGGGTTGCCCTTGACGGGTCAGATTGGATAACTCGACGTGCCGGGCCTTGGGGTCCGGCCGAGGAACATCGATGAAAGCTTTGATCGCCGTGGCGACGCTGGGGCTGCTTGGCGGATGCGCCGACCTGCACTTGCTCAAGTCGCCGAGCACCGACGACTGGAGTACCTGGGTCTGCGACAGCCAGGCCCAGGTGCTCTGGCGCTACACCGACGACAGCCGCAAGGCCGTCGACGTGCGACTGGGAGGCGACGACCAGGTACGCCGCCTGAAACTCGAGCCTAGCGGTTCGGGGTCGTTGTACAGCGACGACATGCTGGCGTTTCACCTCAAGGGGGAGGAAGGCCTGGTCTACTGGGTCGCCACCAACGACCTGATCGGCCGCGGCTGTAAAGCGCCGTAGGCCGGGAACCGATGCTGAACCTGTAGGAACTCGCGGTGATACCCGGACATTGATCATGGATGTCGCCAGGCCGATGGCTATCGCGGGCAAGCCTCGCTCCCACAGGGATGCAGGGTTCTTGAAATTGATGAAGCAACGAATCCGCAGGCCGGGCTGACCCCCGATCTGCAATCACTTGAATAGCAGTCGCCGCTACGGCAGGCTTGCACGATTAACGACCCTCGACCGGGAGAGAGACACACAATGGCACTCATCAGCATGCGCCAGATGCTGGACCACGCAGCCGAGTTCGGCTATGGCGTTCCAGCCTTCAACGTCAACAACCTTGAGCAGATGCGCGCCATCATGGAAGCCGCTGACAAGACTGACTCCCCGGTGATCGTCCAGGCTTCCGCCGGTGCCCGCAAATACGCTGGCGCCCCGTTCCTGCGCCACCTGATCCTGGCCGCCATCGAAGAGTTCCCGCACATCCCGGTGTGCATGCACCAGGACCACGGCACCAGCCCCGACGTCTGCCAGCGCTCGATCCAGCTGGGCTTCAGCTCGGTGATGATGGACGGTTCTTTGGGTGAAGACGGCAAGACCCCGACCGACTACGAGTACAACGTCCGCGTGACCCAGCAGACCGTGGCCATGGCCCACGCCTGTGGCGTATCGGTAGAGGGCGAGCTGGGCTGCCTGGGTTCCCTGGAAACCGGCATGGCCGGTGAAGAAGACGGTATTGGCGCCGAAGGCGTGCTGGACCACAGCCAGATGCTGACCGATCCGGAAGAAGCCGCCGACTTCGTCAAGAAGACCCAGGTCGACGCCCTGGCCATCGCCATCGGTACCAGCCACGGTGCCTACAAATTCACCAAGCCGCCTACCGGCGACGTGCTGGCCATCGACCGCATCAAGGAAATCCACAAGCGCATCCCCAACACCCACCTGGTGATGCACGGTTCTTCCTCGGTCCCGCAAGAGTGGCTGGCGATCATCAACCAGTACGGTGGCGACATCAAGGAAACCTACGGCGTGCCGGTCGAGGAGATCGTCGAAGGCATCAAGCACGGCGTGCGCAAGGTCAACATCGACACCGACCTGCGCCTGGCGTCCACCGGTGCCATGCGCCGCCTGATGGCCACCAACCCGAGCGAGTTCGACCCACGCAAGTTCTTCGGCGCCACCGTGACTGCCATGCGCGACGTGTGCATCGCTCGCTACGAAGCCTTCGGCACCGCCGGGAATGCCTCGAAGATCAAGCCGATCTCACTGGAAGGCATGTTCCAGCGCTACCTCAAGGGTGAGCTGAACGCCTAGGTCAACTAAGCCTCGGTCGTCTACGAAAAAGCCCGCAGCGATGCGGGCTTTTTCATGCCTGTGTGCCGGCTCAGCGCTTGTTGTGGTCGATGTCCAGCTTGGAGAAGGTCACCTTGCCACCTTCGCTGGTGTAGCCGCTGTTGTCCTGCACATAGACCCCCGCCTTGAAGTACAGCGGTTTGTCACGCCAGGCGGCGCCCAGCTGGGTATCCCAGCGATAGCCGGCGGCGCTGATGCCCAGGACGCCGCCCGGGCTCAGGTGGATCAGGTAGGAGAACCGCCGGTCCATGGGCACGTTCTCGGCGATGTCGATGACCCGGGAGCGGGTGTCGTCAGGGCGCATGCGCACCTTGGCCACGATGTTGCCGCGGCCCTGACTGGCCTTGTACTGGTATTCCAGCTTCACCAGCGGCCGGGTGCTGTTGTACGCATGGATCTGGCCGATGACGATCTTGCCCGAGGAGGGCACCTGGTTCACCGCCAGGGTGGCTTGAAGCAGGTTGTCGGCTTCGGGGTAGGTCCAGTTGCGCAGGGTGCCGTTGGCATAGGTCTCGCGCAGCTCGGTGCGTGGATAGATGGCGTTCTCGGTCTTCGAGCCGGTGACTGGCGACCAGAAGAACAAGGTGCCGGAATCGGCATGGAAGTACTGGTTCTTGAAGCCCTTGACCAAGGTCGGAGTATCGATGGTGGCCGGCGGGCTGCCGACGGGAACGCTGAGGTTCCAGGTTGCCAGGTCGATCATGGGACGGTTCCGCAAAAGTGTACCGGGCGCAGCTGGGCGAAGGCTCCAGGCCGCGCTTCTCGGGCGTTTTTTTAGCCTTCGCAAGGATGTTCCGGCAAGCGCCGTACGGCGGAAAAATGACGCCAGTGAAATCTCCAGGTGCCATATTCATGAATTGCAATGCGGCAGAACTGTGACCGTTAGTCGGGAGCAGGGGCCATTGGCGGAGTGATGGCTCCACGACAGCTTCTGCTTTTGAATATCCGGGGCTAGAGTGAAACCTCAGTCTTTGTCAGGTTTTTTTCACCAGTTCAGTCTCATTACAGACAAGAGAAGCAGCATGGAATGCGTGCAACCGGAGACCGCCGAGGGCCACTCCACTCTTCTGATCGTCGATGACTACCCCGAGAACCTCCTGAGCATGCGCGCGCTGTTGCAGCGCCAGGATTGGCGGGTAATGACCGCCGCCTCGGGTGTCGAGGCCCTCAGTCTGTTACTGGAGCATGAGGTGGATCTGGTCCTGCTCGACGTGCAGATGCCGGGCATGGATGGTTTCGAAGTGGCCCGCCTGATGCGCGGTAGCCAGCGCACACGCCTGACGCCGATCATCTTTCTCACCGCCAACGAGCAATCCCAGGATGCCGTGATCAAGGGCTATGCCAATGGCGCGGTGGACTACCTGTTCAAGCCCTTCGACCCGCAGATTCTCAAACCCAAGGTCCAGGCGTTGCTGGAGCACCAGCGCAACCGTCGGGCCTTGCAGCATCTGAGTCATGACCTGGAACAGGCCCGGGCCTTCAACGCCTCGGTACTGGACAATGCCGCCGAGGGCATCCTGGTGGTGGACGAGGAGGGGCGGATACGCTTCGCCAATCCCGCGGTGTCGCGGTTGCTCAATGCCCAGGCGAAGGAGCTGGAGGGCTCGGCCTTTCTCGACTATCTGCAAAAACCCCATGTCCCGGACTGGCATGTGTCCGAGTTGTACGCCAGTTATCGTCGGGGCGAGATCTTCCGCCTGCATGATGCCCTGCTGCGCACCGCTCCCGGCCAGCAGATCAGCGTGGCGTTGTCCTGCGCCCCGCTGCCGAGCGAGCAGAAGGCCATGGTGGTGACCCTGCTGGACATGTCCGAGGTACGGCACCTGCACCAGCAGCTGGAATACCAGGCCGTCACCGACCCCTTGACCGGACTGCTCAATCGCCGAGGTTTCTACCAGACAGTGGAGAGCATCCTGTTGCGCAGCGACCGCCCGGGAAAGTCCCTGGTCCTGCTGTACCTGGACCTGGACGGCTTCAAGCGGGTCAACGACTCTCTCGGGCATGACGCCGGCGACCGGATACTGCGCTGGGTCTCGGAACAGCTGAAGGAGGGCCTGCACTCGTTCGACATCATCGGGCGCATGGGGGGCGACGAGTTCACCGCCTTGCTGGAGCTGGGATTTCCCGAACAGGCGGCGAAAGTCGCCGAGCGCTTGATCGAACGCCTGTCCATCACCCAGCAGATCGATGGCATGGACGTGGTCCTGGGGGCCAGCATCGGCATCGCCATCTACCCCGACTGCGGTTCCAACCTGGATGGCCTGCTGCGGGCCGCGGACATCGCCATGTACGAAGCCAAGCGTGCCGGCCGCCAGCAATATCGCTACTACGACCACGAGATGAATGGGCGCGCGCGGTCCCGGCTGATGCTCGAGGAAAGCGTGCGCAGTGCGGTGGAACGCAAGGAATTCACCATGGTCTACCAGCCCCAGGTGGCCATCGCCGATGGTCGCCTGCGTGGTTTCGAAGCCCTGCTGCGCTGGCGCCATCCCAGTGTCGGCGATGTACCGCCGGGGCTGTTCCTGCCGCTGCTGGAAGAGGCGCGGCTGATCAGTCTCCTGGGCAGTTGGATCTACCAGCAGGGCGCTGCGCAGCGCAAGGATTGGGAGCAGGTGTTCAGCCCCGACCTGGTACTGAGCGTCAGTCTCAGCGCGACCCAGTTCAGCATGCCCAATCTTTCGGCCGAGCTGCGCCAGGTGCTGCTGCGCAACGGCTTGCAACCGCGCCAGCTGGAGGTCGAGGTCACCGAAGCGGCGCTGACCCAGAACCTGGCAGAGACCCGCAAGCAGTTGCAGCAATTGCACCAGCTGGGCGTGCGCGTGGCCCTCGACGATTTCGGCTCGGGTAGCTGCTGCCTGGCCTTCTTGCGTGACCTGCCACTGGATACCCTCAAGCTCGACCGACACCTGATCGCCCGGTTGCTGACCTCACCACGGGACGCTGCGATCGCCCGCTGCGTGATCGACCTGTGCAAGCAATTCGGGTTGCTGGTGATCGCCGAAGGCGTGGAGACCCTCGAGCAATACCATTGGCTCAAGGACAACGGTTGCGAATACGTCCAGGGTTTCCTGGTGGCGCGACCCTTGACCTCCGGCAGCGCCAGCCAGTTCGTCCAGCCCTTCGACTGGAGCGCGCTGCAGGCCTGAATTCGCTAAACTGGCGACCCTAGCTCCAGGTGTCGCCGTTGCCCATGATCGTCTTGAAGTACCTCCAGGCCTATCCAGTCGCCCTGCAAGAGCAGGTGCGCCAGCTGATCGACGAAGATCGCCTGGGCGAGTATCTGGAGCGGCGCTATCCCCACAAGCACGGCGTACAGAGTGACAAGGCCCTGTACAGCTATGCCCTGGAGCTGAAGCAGGAATACCTGCGCAACGCGCCGGCCATCGACAAGGTGCTGTTCGACAACCGCCTGGACCTGACCCATCGCGCCCTGGGCCTGCACACCACGGTGTCGCGGGTGCAGGGGGGCAAGCTCAAGGCCAAGAAAGAAATCCGCATCGCCTCGCTGTTCAAGGAGGCGGCGCCCGAGTTCCTGCGCATGATCGTGGTCCACGAGTTGGCGCACTTCAAGGAATCGGACCACAACAAGGCGTTCTACAAGCTCTGCGAGCACATGCTGCCGGGCTATCACCAGCTGGAGTTCGACCTGCGGGTCTACCTCACCTGGCGCGACCTGCAGCCGAAGGCGGGCGCAATGGGCTAACAAGGAGTGGGCGATGGATGTAAGCAAGACCAAGAGCAGTTTCTACCGCCGCTTGTACGTGGCGTACCTGATCGACAGCGGCCAGGCCAACAGCGTGCCAGCGCTGACCGAACTCACGGGCATGCCCCGGCGCACCGCCCAGGACACCATCGCCGCCCTGGCCGACCTGGACATCGTTTGCCAGTTCCAGCAGCAGGACGGCGCCCGCAACCATGCCGGGCATTACCGGATCCACAGCTGGGGGGCCATCGACAAGGCCTGGATCGAACCCCACCTGGGCCAGATCAAGGCCGTGCTGGGTTATCCCTGAGTCTCAGCTGCGGCGCATGCCGATGTGCGGAATGTCGTCTTCCAGGTATTCCTCGCCCACCACGCTGAACCCATAGCGGCCGTAGTAAGCCTGCAAGTGGGCCTGGGCCGAGAGGTAGATCGGCGTTTCGGGCCAGTGCCGCTGCGCCTGTTTCAGGGCCTGTTCCATCAGCGTATGCCCCAGGCCCTTGCCGCGAGCCTGCTCGGCGATCACCACGCGGCCGATCACCACGTCGCCGCCCTGGGAAATGGGGTCCAGCAGGCGCAGGTAGGCCACCAGGCGGTCGCCGTCCCAGGCCATCAGGTGGCAGGTGTCACCTTCCAGGTCACGACCGTCGACCTCCTGATAGGGGCATTTCTGTTCCACGACGAAGACTTCGGTGCGTAGCTGTAAAATGGCGTAGAGCTGTTCCTTGCCCAGATCGGTGTGGTGTTTGCAGACCCATTCGACGGTCATTTCTTTATCCTGTGAAAAGAGCTGCGCGAAATACTAAGCACATCGCCAGAGGATGTCTTGCTGGCAGATGTATGGAGTTTGTTTCTGTGAGATGGGTCAAAATGCCATTACTCCGTTCACTGGCTTTTCCCTTCTTTGTGTAATCTGTTTTGCAAGTCCTGTGCATTGGCTGCGATGAGCTAAGGTTAGGACCTGGGTGGTCGCTGCATCGGCCCTCGAGTGTAGGCTGGAACGCGCTGGGCACTGTGCCCGCTAAGGATCTTCAAGCATGCTGCGATTGCATCGGGCTCTGGCTTTGATCGGATTGCTGTTGCTGGGCCAGGGCGCTTCTGCGGAGAAGCTGCGACTGGTCGCTGATGCCTGGCCCCCGTTTACCGACGCGACCCTGGTCAACGGCGGCGTGGCCACCGATATCGTCAGTACCGCTTTGGCCCGCGCCGGCTACGCCAGTGAATTCGAGCAAGTGCCCTGGGCCCGGGCCCTGTTGGGAATCGGCGAGGGGCGCTACGACGTGCTGGTCAACGCCTGGTACAACGATGAACGCACCCGGCTGGGGCAGTTCTCCGCCGAGTACCTGGTCAACCGTATCCGCTTCCTCAAGCGCAAGGACGCGCCCCTGGAGTACCACAACCTCAAGCAGTTGCATGAGCACCCGATTGCCGTGGTGCGCGGCTACGCCTATTCCTCTGAATTCGACAGCGACTCGGACTTGCAGAAGGTGCCGGTGCACAACTTCGCCATGGCCGTGCGCATGCTGGCGGCGGACCGGGTCAAGCTGACCCTGGAGGATGAATACGTCGCCCGCTACTACCTGGCCCGGGAGTCGCCCCGGGTGCGCAATGCGGTGGAGTTCCTGCCCAAGCCCTTGAGCGAGAACAGCCTGCATATCCTGGTGAGCCTGAAGAACCCCGAACATGCGCAGATCATCGCCAGGTTCGATCGCGAGATCGCCGCCATGAAGGCCGATGGCAGCTACGCCCGGTTGTTGCGCCAGCACGGCATGTAGAGGGGGCAGCGGCAAGCGTCGAGTGCCAGGCCAGGCTGTGGGTGCTCCTCAGGCTTGCGGCTGTGCTGTCCCTTTGATCAGGTGGGCCGCCAGGGTCCGCAACGGACCCAGCTGGCGGCAGATCAATCCCAGCTGGGTCTGCACCAGGCGCTGCTCTTCATCGATGTCGTCCGGCATCTGTTCCAGCTCGTTGGCCAGGGCTTCCTCGGCGTCGCTCTGGATGGCGATCGGGGTCCTGCTGGCCAGGCCCTGGGCGATCTCGTCGATACTGGCCGCCAGGCTGCTGCCGACACCGCCGATCAGCTGTTCGCGCACCTCTTCCGGCAGTTGGGTGCCACGGTGCGCGCCCAGGCCCGAGAGGTAGCTGAGCAGGGTGTGGGACAGCACCAGGAAGCGGAAGCCCACATCCGCTTCCTTACGAAAGTGCCCCGGTTCCATGAGCATGTTGGCCAGGGTGGTGGACAGCGCCGCGTCGGCGTTGTGGGCGTTGCGCCGAGCCAGGCGGTAGGCCAGGTCGTCGCTCTTGCCGGCGGCGTACTGCTGCATGATCTGGCGCAGGTAGATGCTGTTGCACGCCAGGGTGTTGGCCAGCACCTGGTTCAGGCGCCGGCCCTGCCAGTCCGGCAGGAACAGGAACACCGCGAGCCCGGCGATCAGGCTGCCCAGCAGGGTATCGAACAACCGTGGCAGGAACAGCCCGTAGCCGTCGCCCACCTGGTTGAAGCAGAACAGCACCATCAAGGTGATGGCGGCGGTGGCCAGGGTGTAGCGGGTGGCGCGGTTGGCGAAGAACACCACGCCGGCGGCAATGGCGAACAGCGACTGCACCAGCGGATTGGGGAACAGGTCGAACAGCGCCCAGGCGATGGTCAGGCCGATGGCCGTGCCGATGATTCGCTGGCCCAGCTTGCGCCGGGTAGCGCCGTAGTTGGGCTGGCAGACGAACAGCGTGGTGAGGATGATCCAGTAGCCCTGGGACGGGTGGATCAGGTGCACCATGCCGTAGCCGATACTCAGCGCCAGGGGCAGGCGCAGGGCATGGCGGAACAACAGCGAAGTGGGTGTCAGCTGGGTGCGCAGGCGGGTCCAGACGTCCTTGAGGTTGCGCGGCGAGCGATCCAGCAGGCTGCTGTCGGTGGCATCGGCCAGTGCGTCGGGGTTGCTGGCATCGCTGAGCAGCCGGTCGAGGGTGCCGAGGTTGGCGGCCAGGGCCCGCAGCGAGCGCAAGAGCCCGCGCCAGGCCGGGTTGCTCTGGATGCGCAGGTGTTCCAGCGAGGCTTGCAGGTCGCTCAGGGCTTCGGCGAACCCGGAGTCGTAGACGAACGGCTGGCGCATCTGGATCGACTCCGCCAGGGCCCGGCAGGCCTTGCCCTGCTGGCGCAGCAGGCGCTGGCAGCGGAACAGCACGTCGCTGTGGAAGAAGGCGTCGGCCAGGGCGTTGTAGGGATAGTGCGAGGAACTGGCGCGTTCGTGGATGTCCTGGGCCAGGAAGTACAGCTTCAGGTAACGACTGACCTTCGACCCCGGGCGACCGTTGCCGACCCGGTGCAGGATGATTTCCTTGGCGCTGTTGAGGGCGGCTACCACCTTGCCGTTTTGTCGGGCAAGTTCCAGGCGCCGGGCCTCCACGTCCAGCTGGCGGATCGGTTCGAACAACGAGGCCTTGAGCTTGAGGTAATAGCCCAGCTCGCGAAACAGCCGTGCCAGGCTCTGCTGCACCGGCTGGTTGGAGAACATCGCCTGCCACAGCACCGAGAGCAGGCCGTACCAGGCGGCGCCGGCCACCAGCAGCAGCGGCTCGTGCCAGAAGTCGAGCATTGCGCCGCCGCGCTGGTCGACGCCGATCATGGTGTAGACCGAGAGGATCAGGGTCGCCGAGGCGATGGCGCCATAGCGTTCTCCCAGGGCGCCGAGCATGGTCAGGCCGAAGCTGGCCAGGGCCAGGGCGATGGCGAAGATCCAGGGGTAGGGGAACAGCAACTCCACCGACAGCGCGGCGATGCTGAAGCACACCAGCGTCACCGCCAGGGCGTTGAGGCGGCCTTGCCAGCTGTCGTCGGTTTCCGCCAGGGCGCTGGCGATGACGCCGAGGAATAGCGGGATCAGCAGGCTCATCTCGTCCCGGTACCAGCACAGCGCCATGCTGCCGGTCAGGGCGATGAATACCCGCACGCTGTAGCTGAATTTATCCAGCGCCCAGAGGCGGCGCAGGGACTGGCGAAAAGAAGTCGATGGCATGGATTGGGAGGAGCCTTCCGGGCGATGCCGCTAAATTGAGCCAGTATTGACGACGGCGCAATGCCGCCGTCACATCCGCCAGCAAATTCTGTTCCCGACGATGTGGCTCCGCACCTGCCGGCGCCCTGCGCCGGCTCAGGCATCAGACGTACTGCGCCGCCGCGTAGCCCGAGGCCCAGGCCCACTGGAAGTTGAAACCGCCCAGGTGGCCGCTGACGTCCAGCACTTCGCCAATGAAATACAGCCCCGGGCTCTTCAGCGATTCCATGGTCTTGGATGAGACTTCGCGGGTGTCGACCCCGCCCAGGGTCACTTCGGCGGTGCGGTAGCCCTCGGTGCCCGCCGGCACCAGCTGCCAGTTGCCGAGCTTGTCGGCGACCTCCGCCAGCTCGCCGGGGGTGTACTGCTTCATCGGCTTTGAGATGAACCAGTGGTCGGCCAGCAGGCCAGCCATCTTCTTGGTGAAGATCTCCCCCAGCAGGGTCTTGAGCTCGCTGTTGGGGCGCTCGGCCTGTTGCTGGTGCAGCCAGCCCAGGGCGTCGTGCTCGGGCAGCAGGTTGATCTGGACGCTGTCGCCAGGCTGCCAGTACGAGGAAATCTGCAGGATCGCCGGGCCGCTGAGGCCACGGTGGGTGAACAGGATGTTCTCGCGAAAGCTCTGGCCGTTGCAGCTCACCAGGCAGTCCACCGAGGTTCCGGACAGTTCGCTGCACAGCTCCTTGAGCTGGTCGGTGATGGTGAAGGGCACCAGCCCGGCGCGGGTCGGCAGCAGCTCATGGCCGAACTGCCTGGCCACCTGGTAGCCGAAGCCGGTGGCGCCCAGGGTCGGGATCGACAGGCCGCCGGTGGCGATCACCAGGGACTGGCACCGCACCTGGCCCAGGGTGGTCTGCAGCAGGTAGCCCGACTCCAGTTTCTCGATCTGCTGGATCGAGGTGTCCAGGCGCAGCTCGACCCCGACCTGTTCGCATTCGGCCAGGAGCATGGCGAGGATATCGCTGGACTTGTTGTCGCAAAACAGCTGGCCGAGCTTCTTCTCGTGGTAGGGCACGCCATGCTTGGCCACCAGGCCGATGAAATCCCACTGGGTGTAGCGGGCCAGGGCCGACTTGCAGAAGTGTGGGTTCTGCGACAGGAAGTTGGCCGGCTCGGTGTACATGTTGGTGAAGTTGCAGCGTCCGCCACCGGACATCAGGATCTTCTTCCCGGCCTTGTTGGCATGGTCCAGCAACAGCACCTGGCGCCCACGGCCGGCGGCGGTCAGGGCGCACATCAAGCCGGCGGCGCCGGCGCCGATGATCACGACTTCGGTAGAGCGCAAAACGGTGTCCTCGAGAGTGCAGGCAAATAAACCTGTAGCCGCTGCCGAAGGCTGCGACAAGCCCGCAGGGGCTTCACGGCCTCAAGAGCGGCGCCTCCTTCGGAGAGGTTCGCAGCCTACGGCAGCGGCTACAGATCGAACGGGGTGGGTTACAGAATCCGTACGCGCAGCGAACGGCCCTTGATCTTGCCGCTGTTGAGGCGTTGCAGGGCCTGCTTGGCGATGCCACGCTCCACGGCCACGTAGGCCTGGAAGTCGAAGATCGCGATCTTGCCGACCTGGGCGCCGGGGATGCCGGCCTCGCCGGTCAGGGCGCCGAGGATATCGCCCGGCCGCACCTTGTCCTTGCGCCCGGCCGCGATGCACAGGGTGCTCATGGCCGGCAGCAGCGGGCCGCCGCCGCGGTTCTTCAGGCTATCGATCTGCTCCCAGTTCAACGGGGCCTTCTGCAGTTCCTCGATGGCCTGGGCGCGGTGGGCCTCGGACGGCGACACCAGGCTGACGGCCAGGCCTTTCTCGCCGGCGCGACCGGTACGGCCAACACGGTGGATATGGATTTCCGCGTCCCGGGCCAGCTCGACGTTGATCACCATGTCCAGGGCGTCGATATCCAGGCCCCGGGCGGCGACGTCGGTGGCCACCAGCACCGAGATGCTGCGGTTGGCGAACATCGCCAGCACCTGGTCGCGATCGCGCTGCTCCAGGTCACCGTGCAGGCCAGCGGCGGACATGCCCTTGGCGGTCAGGTGGTCGACGGTTTCCTGCACCTGCTGCTTGGTGAAGCAGAAGGCCACGCAAGACTGCGGGCGGAAATGGTCGAGTACCTTGACCACTGCGTCGATGCGATCCTGCGGGGCGATTTCGTAGAAGTGCTGCTCGATCTGGCTGTCGCTGTGCAGCGCCTCGACCTTGACCTGCTGCGGGTCGCGCATGAACTTGGCCGCCAACTGCTTGATCCCCGCCGGGTAGGTGGCGGAGAACAGCAGGGTCTGCCGGCGTGCCGGGGTCTGGCCGATGATGGCCTCGATCGCATCATGAAAGCCCATGTCGAGCATGCGGTCGGCTTCGTCGAGTACCAGGGTGTTGAGGCCGTCGAGTTTCAGCGTGCCCTTGTCCAGGTGCTGGGAAATGCGCCCCGGGGTGCCGACGATGATGTGGGCGCCATGCTCCAGCGAAGCGATCTGCGGGCCGAAGGGCACGCCGCCGCACAGGCTCAGGATCTTGATGTTGTCCTCGGCGCGGGCCAGGCGGCGCAGCTCCTTGGCGACCTGGTCGGCCAGCTCGCGGGTCGGGCACATCACCAGGGCCTGGCAGCCGAAGTAGCGCGGGTTGATCGGGTTGAGCAGGCCGATGCCGAAGGCCGCGGTCTTGCCGCTGCCGGTCTTGGCCTGGGCGATCAGGTCCAGGCCCTTGAGGATCACCGGCAAGCTTTGCGCCTGGATCGGCGTCATCTGGGCATACCCGAGGGAGTCGAGGTTGGCCAGCATGGCGGCGGACAGGGGCAAGGTATTAAAAGCGGTGGCGATGGTGGTCACGGGACGGGCCTGCAAAACAAAATGTCGCGCAGTGTATCAGCCCCGCTCCCCCTTCCTGCAATTTCTGGACGAAAAGTAGCCAGGACCTCCCAGGCTCATGTGGTAGGGGGATGGTCAATCAGTGCTCGATATGCTCCTGGACCTTGCGCGTCCTGCGGCCATCGCTGGGCGACAGCTGGAGGAAGATCGCCGCCGCCAGCATGGCCATGAGGCCCACGGTGAGGAAGGTCAGCTGGAAGGCACCGAGCACCGTGTCGCCGCCATCGCTGTCCATGGAGGCGGTGAAGCCGCCCAGCAGCGCCCCGGCGCAGGCCACCCCCAGGCTCAGGGACAGTTGCGCCACCACCGACAACAGGCTGTTGCCACTGCTGGCGGCGGCATCGTCGAGGTCGATCAGGGTCACGGTGTTCATCGCCGTGAACTGCAGCGAGTTGATCGCTCCCAGCACCGCCAGCATGCCCAGCAGCAGCGGGTAGGGCGTCTGCTCGCTGACCAGGCCCATGCTCGCCAGCATCAGGCCCAGGGCCAGGGTGTTGCCGGTGAGCACCAGGCGATAGCCCAGGCGCTCGATCAGTGGTCGGGCAATGGACTTGGCCAGCATCGCCGCAGCCGCCAGGGGCAGCATGCTCATCCCGGCCTGGGACGGCGAGTAGCCCAGGGCCACCTGCAGCAGCAAGGGCACCAGGAACGGCAGGGCGCCGCTGCCCAGGCGGGCGAACAGGTTGCCGAGGATGCCGACGGCGAAGGTCCGCACCTTGAACAGCGACGGGGCGAACAGCGGATCGGCGATATGCCCGGCACGCAACCAGTAGGCCGCCAGGCATGCCAGGCCGGCGAACAGCAGCAACATCACCCGCAAGTGCGGCAGGTGCAGTTCGCCCAGGCCTTCCATGGCGATGGTGATCAGCACCATCGCCGCGCCGAACAGCAGAAAGCCCAGGCCATCGAAGCGGGTGCGCTCGCTGCCGCGCAGGTCGGGGATGAAGCGCCACACCGCGTAGCAGCCGATGGCGCCCACCGGCAGGTTGATCAGGAAGATCCAGTGCCAGGTCAGGTACTGCACCATCCAGCCGCCCATGGTCGGGCCGATCAGCGGACCCAGCAGCCCGGGAATGGTGATGAAGCCCATGATCCGTACCAGTTCCGAACGCGGGTAGGCGCGCAGCACCACCAGCCTTCCCACCGGCAGCATCAGCGCGCCGCCCAGGCCCTGGATCACCCGGGCCGCCACCAGCATGCCCAGGGACTCGGAAAGGGCGCACAGCAGCGAGCCGACACTGAACAGCAAGATCGCGCCGAAGAAGATGTTGCGGGTGCCGAAGCGATCGGCGATCCAGCCCGAGGCCGGGATTAGCAGCGCCACGGTGAGCATGTAGGCGATGACCACGCCCTGCATGCGCAACGGGTCTTCGGCCAGGTCCCTGGCCATGGCCGGCAGCGCGGTATTGAGGATGGTGCCGTCCAGGGACTGCATGAAGAAGGCGATGGCCACTACCCACGGCAGCCAGCGGATAGTAGTGGCATCGAGTGGCGAACGTTCGGGCATGGGACCTCAACAACGACAGAGGTAAGTTGCAAGCTTCAAGTTGCAAGCTTGTGGCTTGCAACTCTAGGCCGATTCTACAAGGTTAGCGTCAGGCGGCTGACCAGTGCCCCGGGCAGATGCATCGACGCGGTCTGGCGCTGGCCGTAGGTGCTGGCCGAGAGCAACAGCTCGCGTTGCTCGGTGAGCGCCTCGAGCTGCGAGCCCAGCAGGCTGTAGACGCTGTCGTCGAAGCGCATGGTGCTCACCGGCGCCTGGATCTCGCCGTTTTCCACCCAGAAGGTGGCGAAGCGGGTCATGCCGGTCAGGCGCGCCGCAGGCAGGTCCGAGTAGTTCAGGTACCACAGGTTGCTGATGTACAGCCCAGTGCCCAATTGCCTGAGGATGTCCTGCTGGGCCAACTGGCCGGCGGCCATGTCCAGGGCGCTGGGGTATTCGCCGCTGCCGGCGCCGTTGGCGGTCAGGCCATATTCGGCGGCGCTGCGCGAGTTGATCAGGCGCGCCTCGGCGGCGCCACCGGCGATCAGCGCCAGGTCGCTGCGCGGGTAGCCTTCGTCGGAAAACGCCGGGCTCAGGGAGCCGCTGACCTGCTCGCGCACCGAGACCAGCGGGCTCAGGTTCGCATCACCGGCATAGAGTTTCTGCAGAGCGCTGTGCTTGCTGGCGATGGACTGGGCCGAGAACCCGCCCCAGGCCAGCATGCCCATGATCTCCTCCAGGGCCGCGGGGGCCAGGTAGGCGCGGTATTGGCCGGGGGCCAGGGTACGCAACGGCCGGCCGAGGAACTCCAGTTGCCGGCGGGCCTGGTCGAAGCGCTGGGCGAAGGCGTCGCTGTTCCAGGCGTGTCCGGCGTAGCTGGCCTTCACCGCCTCGCCATTGGCGTGGAACAGGCTGAAGTCGAAGTTGAAGCTGTTGGCCTGGTGCCAGCCGAAGGCCCCGCTGGAGCTGGCGAAACCACGGCTGATGGGACCAGCGGCATAGATGCCGACCAGATCCAGGCCTGCGGCGGCGCGACCGATTTCCTCCACCACCTGCTCGCTGCCTGGCAGCGGATGGCTTTGCTCATGCTGGGACTGCCAGTGGGTGTGGTTGAGCATCAGGTAAGGGTCGGCCGGCAGCAGCGGCAGGGTTTCACGCAGTTGTTGCAGGCCCTCGGCCAGGCGCTGGCGGTCCACCTCGGGATCGTTGGCCAGGGTGATGTCGAGGTCGGCGTGGCGGCCATCGTCGATCAGCTTGAAGGTCAGGCTGGCCTGCTGCACCTGCCCGGCCTGGCGTACCTTGGCATGGTTGAAGCGGATGAACTCCGAGGCTTCGGCAGCGTAGCTCAGGGTGAATTGTTCCGACCCGCGGATCTCGTCCTTGAGCCATTGCACCAGCGTCTTGAACGGCTGGGCCTGATTGGTCGCGCTGGTCATCAGGCATCTCCTCCGAATACGTCGATCTTGCTGAATACACAGGCTGGCGAGGCGTGGCCCACGCGGATCACCTGGTTGGGTTCGCCCTTGCCGCAGTTGGGCGTGCCCAGGACCTGGAAGGTGCCACGGTTGCCGACGGCGCTGAGGTTGCGCCAGAACTGCGCGGAAATGCCCCGGTAGTTGGGGTTCTTCACCACGCCCTTGAGTTCGCCGTTCTCGATCAACTGGCCCCATTCGCAGCCGAACTGGAACTTGTTGCGCGCGTCGTCGATGGACCAGGAGCGGTTGGTGGACATCAGGATGCCGTGCTCGATCCCGCCGATCAGCTGTTCCAGGGACTGCTCGCCAGGCTCGATGTTGAGGTTGGCCATGCGGTCGATGGGCGCGCGGTTCCAGCTGCTGGCGCGGCTGTTGGCAACGCCGTCCAGGCCGCTGCGGTACTGCGACAGGGCGCCGCCCAGGGGGCGTACCAGCAACCCTTCGCGGATCAGGAACTGCTTGCTGGCGGCGGTGCCTTCGTCGTCATGGCCATAGCTGGCCAGCTCCTCGGGGATGTCCGGGTCGAAGGTCACGTTGAGCAGCCGCGAGCCGTATTGCAGGTGGCCGAAGTCCGCCTGCTTGACGAAGCTGGTGCCGGCGTAGTTGCGCTCATCGCCAAGGATGCGGTCCAGCTCCAGGGGATGGCCGATGGACTCGTGGATCTGCAGCATCATCTGGTCCGGCATCAGCAGCAGGTCCCGCGGGCCTTGGGGCGTGTTGGGAGCCAGCAGCAGTTGCAGGGCCTGCTCGGCGATCCGGGGGGCGGCCCCCAGCAGGCCGCAGCGGCTGATCACGTCGCCGGCGCCCTGCTGGCCGAAATTCTCCCGGCCCAGGCTGCGGGTCTGGCTGTCGTTGCCGTCGTAGGCGGTGACGTCCAGGCCCGGGTAGACGAAGCGCTGGGCCTGGCGCAACTCGGCCCCGGCGCTGTTGAGGTAGATCTGCTCGACCTGGGTCACGCCGATGCCTACCTGCCAGTTCACCAGGCGCTCGTCCTTGGGCACCGAGGCCGATTCGTCGCCCAGCAGCTGGTAGCAATCGCTCAGGGACGGGAAGGGCTGCTCGAGATTGGGCGAGAAGTAATCGGCACGGTGGCTGGAGACCGGTTGTTCGCGCAGGTCCAGCAGGGCGTGGGCGGCGATCACCCGGGCTTGCCGTTCGGCGCGGTCCAGGGCCGCCTGCAGGCCGCCTGGCGACAGGTCGTTGGTGGCGGCATAGGCCTCCACGCCGGCGACTCGCACGGTCAGCATCGCGCCTTCGTCGCGGCCCAGCCTGGGCGGCTCGGCGACATTCTTGCGCACCGACAGGTATCGGTCGGATTCGCGCACGTAGCGCAGGGAAAAGAACTCGGCGCCCGTGCGCAAGGCAGCGAAGCGCTGCTTGAGCTGGGGGTGAAAGTCGAACATGAATGACCTCCTTGTGAAGAGCAGGGGCTTGCGGGTCTTATCGACGGCGGGCCGGCTCCTACAGGTATAGGTCGCGCAGGGCTCGGGATAAAGTCCGTGGAGCGCAGGGGATGCAGCGGATGGGCAGACTGTAGCCGTTGCCCGCGGCTGCGATCAAGGACGCGGTGGGTGCAATGGAAAGGGGGGGAAGAAGGCGGGGAAATCCAAGGGAATGGCGCCGGCCATTGCGGCCGGCGCCCATCATGCTTACTGCGCGTTCGCGGCTACGTCGCGTACCGGCTTGCCACGTACCGGGGCATCGCCGGCCACGTAGTAGGCAGCCTTGCTGCGCGGCAGCGGCTGGCGGCCACGGATCTTGTCGGCGATTTTCTCGGCCATCATGATCGTCGGCGCGTTGAGGTTGCCGGTGGTGATGATCGGCATGATCGAGGCATCCACCACACGCAGGCCCTGCATGCCGTGCACGCGACCCTGGCCATCGACCACGGCCATGTCGTCGGTGCCCATCTTGCACGAGCAGGATGGGTGGAACGCGGTCTCGGCGTGCTCGCGGATGAATTTGTCCAGCTGTTCATCGGTCTGCACTTCGATGCCCGGGCTGATCTCGCGGCCGCGGTAGGCGTCCAGTGCCGGCTGCTGCATGATTTCCCGGGTCAGGCGGATGCCATCGCGGAATTCCTGCCAGTCCTGCTCGGTGGCCATGTAGTTGAACAGGATGCTCGGGTGCTGGCGCGGGTCTTTGGACTTGACCTGGATCCGGCCGCGGCTTGGCGAACGCATGGAGCCCATGTGGGCCTGGAAGCCGTGTTCCTGCACACCGTTGGAGCCGTTGTAGTTAATGGCTACCGGCAGGAAGTGGTACTGGATGTTCGGCCATTCGAACTCTTCGCGAGTACGGATGAAACCACCGGCTTCGAACTGGTTGCTGGCGCCGATGCCGGTGCCCTTGAACAGCCACTGCGCACCGATGGCCGGCTGGTTCCACCACAGCAGCGATGGGTACAGCGAGACTGGCTGGGTGCACGCGTATTGCAGGTACAGCTCCAGGTGGTCCTGCAGGTTTTCGCCGACGCCCGGCAGGTCGTGGACCACCGGGATGTCCAGGCTTTCCAGCAGGGCGCGCGGGCCGACGCCGGAGCGTTGCAGCAGCTGTGGCGAAGCGATGGCGCCGGAACTGATGATGACTTCCTTGCGTGCACGGGCTTCCACGCGCTCCTCGGTGCTGCCTTGCAGGTAGCTCACGCCTACGGCGCGCTTGCCTTCGAACAGGACCTTGTCGGTCAGGGCGTGGGTGACGATGGTCAGGGTGGAGCGCTTCTTGGCTACGTCCAGGTAACCGCGGGCGGTGCTGGAGCGACGGCCTTCGGGAGTCACGGTGCGGTCCATCGGACCGAAGCCTTCCTGCTGGTAGCCGTTGAGGTCTTCTGTGCGTGGATAACCGGCTTGTACACCGGCCTCGACCATGGCGTGGAACAGCGGGTTGTTGCCAGCCTTGGGCGTGGTCACCCGTACCGGGCCTTCGCCACCGTGGTAGTCGTTAGGGCCGATGTCGCGGGTTTCGGCCTTGCGAAAGTACGGCAGGCAGTCCAGGTAGCTCCAGTCTTCCAGGCCCGGCAGCTTGGCCCAGCCGTCGTAGTCCATGGCGTTGCCGCGGATGTAGCACATGCCGTTGATCAGCGAGGAACCGCCCAGGCCCTTGCCACGGCCACATTCCATGCGGCGGCCGTTCATGTGTGGCTCTGGATCGGTCTCATAGGCCCAATTGTAGCGGCGGCCTTGCAGGGGGAACGCCAGGGCCGCAGGCATCTGGGTACGGAAGTCGAAACGATAGTCCGGGCCGCCGGCTTCCAGCAGCAGGACGGTGACGCCTTCGTCTTCGGTCAGACGGGTCGCCAGGGTGTTACCGGCAGAGCCGGCACCAACGATGATGTAGTCGAATTCTTGGGACATTGGAGCCTCCGTGGAGAGCTGCAAGCCTCAAGCTTCAAGCTGCAAGAGAAGGCAGCGAAGCGGGCTTGGCATTGAATGAGGGGCAGGCGGCAAGCCGTGCTAATGCCTTGGCTTGCCGCTGATAGCTAGCTACTTGCCGCTGCTCAGAATACTGAGCTGTAGTCGCCCAGCTCGACCTGCACCGACTTGATGCGGGTGAAGTTGTTCAGCGAGCTGATGCCGTTCTCGCGGCCCACGCCCGACTGCTTGTAGCCGCCGACTGGCATCTTGGCGTCGGACTCGCCCCAGGCGTTGATCCAGCAGATACCGGCTTCGAGCTGGTGGATGATGCGGTGGGCGCGGTTCAGGTCGCGGGTGACGATACCGGCGGCCAGGCCGAAGTCGGTGTCGTTGGCACGGCGGATCACTTCTTCTTCGGTCTCGTAGGTGAGGATGCTCATCACTGGGCCGAAGATTTCTTCACGGACGATGGTCATGTCGTCGGTGCAGTCGGTGAACACGGTCGGAGCGACGAAGGCGCCCTTGGCGAATTCGCCGTCGGTCAGGCGCTCGCCGCCGCACAGTACGCGGGCACCTTCTTCCTTGCCCTTGGCGATGTAGCCCAGCACGTTCTCCATGTGGGCGAAGCTCACCAGCGGACCGAAGTTGGTGTTCTCGTTTTCCGGGTTGCCCACGCGGATGCGGGCAACGCGCTCGACGATCTTGGCTTCGAAGGCGGCCTTCAGGTGGCTGGGTACGAACACGCGGGTGCCGTTGGTGCAAACCTGGCCGGAGCTGTAGAAGTTGGCCATCATCGCGGTGTCGGCGGCGCGATCCAGGTCGGCGTCGTCGCAGATGATCAGCGGCGACTTGCCGCCCAGTTCCATGGTCACTTCCTTGAGCGAGGAGCTCGAAGCGCTGGCCATGACCTTCTTGCCGGTGTCGGTGCCGCCGGTGAAGGAGACTTTCTCGATGCGCGGGTGCTCGGTCAGCCAGGTGCCGACTTCACGACCGCTGCCGGTCAGGACGTTGAACACGCCAGCCGGTACGCCAGCCTCGGTGTAGATCTCGGCCAGTTTCAGGGTGGTCAGCGAAGTCACTTCGCTCGGCTTGAAGATCATCGCGTTGCCAGCGGCCAGGGCCGGTGCGGATTTCCACAGGGCGATCTGGATCGGATAGTTCCAGGCACCGATGCCGGCGACCACGCCCAGTGGCTCGCGGCGGGTGTAGACGAAGGAAGTGTCGCGCAGCGGGATCTGCTCGCCTTCGATGGCCGGTACCAGGCCTGCGTAGTATTCCAGCACGTCGGCGCCGGTGACGATGTCGACGTACTTGGTCTCGGAGTAGGCCTTGCCGGTATCCAGGGTTTCCAGGGCGGCCAGCTCGTCGTTGCGCTCACGCAGGATGTCCACGGCGCGACGCAGGATGCGCGAACGCTCCATGGCGGTCATGGCGGCCCAGATCTTCTGGCCTTTTTCGGCGCTGACCACGGCGCGTTCCACGTCTTCCTTGGTCGCACGTTGCACTTGTGCGAGAACTTCACCGTTGGCCGGGTTGATGGCATCGAAGGTGGCGTCGCTGCCGGCATCGGTGTAGCCGCCGTCGATGTAGAGTTTTTGCAGTTCAAAACGGGCCATAGTGTCCTCGCAAGTGCATTGAGTTATGGGCTTGGCCACCGGGCGTGTCCTTGGATTCGGGCACGCTGACCAGTGGCATGCAGAGGCCGAGCGTCTTGGTTGTGCTCTAGCGCTCCTGCTTAGCCAGTTGTAGATCCATGTATTCGTAAGCAATCCGTATCGCCTGGTCGGTGTCGAATGCATCACCCGACAGGGCGCCACGCAGCCACAAGCCGTCGATCAAGGCCGCCAGGCCGCGGGCTGCCTTGCGCGCATGGTAGAGCGGCAGGGCGCGGCGGAACTGGCAACACAGGTTGGAATACAAGCGGTGGTCGTTGATCCGCTGCAACCTGTGCAAATCGGGCTGGTGCATGCTGGAAGCCCAGAAGGCCAACCAGGTTTTCATTGCCGGGCCGTTCACCTGGCTGGCATCGAAGTTGCCCTCGATGATCACCTTCAGATGAGCGCGCGGGCTGTCGTCCGTCAGGGCCAGGCGACGTGCTCTGACGCCTTCGTTGAGCATGCTCATGATGTAACCCATCGTCGCTGCGATCAGGCCGTTCTTGTCCCGAAAGTAGTGACTGATGATGCCGTTCGACACTCCGGCCAAACGGGCGATCAGCGCAATGCTGGCGTCCCCCATCCCGACCTGGTCGACCGCTTGCAGCGTGGCTTCGATCAACTGCTGGCGGCGTATGGGTTGCATACCGACCTTGGGCATCTGCTACCTCTCCTTAGGCCCGCCGGCAGACGCATGACGGCTGTCGGCTTGCGGGCCAGTCTATTTTGTTTTGATTGAACGTTCAATCAACAAAGAATAAGATCTGCGACAAATCGTCGCTGCCTACGGATTCTTCCCGCATGTGGATGGCGGAAAACGACCTCCGAAAAAGACCGCACCCCAGGGATGGCATGGCGTGAACCGGTAAGGACGGACGTGTTGAATGGGCAAGACGCTTCAGGCCTGACGCCGAACCAGGGGTTCGAGTCGAGGTCGGGGATGCTGGTTCGCAACGCAGCCGCCGTGGGTCCGGGCTTTTTTCGGGGTGTCTTTATATCACCCGACGATCGGCTGCCAACTAACCGATTGGTCGGGTGCCGTGTTGCCTTGTGTCCTTCTCTCGCACTGCCTGGAGCATCTGTGCAATGAGTTCTGCCTCTCTTATAAAGACCCCGCCGGAAAAGGTGCGGGTCAACGGTTGGGTGTTCTATACCTCGACCGCGCTGATCCTGTTGTTGACTGCCATCCTGATCATCGCCCCGCAAGAGGCCGGCAAGATGCTGGACATTGCCCAGGCCTGGTTGTCCCGCAGTTTCGGCTGGTACTACATGCTGGTGATCGCCGCCTACCTGGTGTTCGTGGTGGGCCTGGCGTTTTCTTCCTACGGCAAGCTCAAGCTGGGGGCCAAGCAAGATACCCCGGACTTCAGCTATGGCGCCTGGGCCGGGATGCTGTTCTCGTCCGGCATCGGCATCTCGCTGCTGTACTTCGGTGCGTCCGAGCCCCTGGACCACTACTTCAACCCGCCCGAAGGCGTGCCGGCCAGCAACCAGGCCGCGCGCCAGGCGCTGCAACTGACATTCCTGCACTGGGGCCTGCACGGCTGGGCGATCTATGCCCTGGTGGGCCTGGCGGTGGCGTACTTCGCCTACCGGCATAACCAGCCGCTGGCCCTGCGGTCGGCGCTGTACCCATTGGTCGGCGAGCGCTGGGTCAAGGGCGCGGCCGGCCACGCGGTGGACGGTTTCGGCATGTTCGTGACCCTGCTGGGCCTGGTGACCAACCTGGGCATCGGCTCGATGCAGGTATCGTCCGGCCTGGAAAACCTGTTCGGCATGGAGCACAGCAACACCAACCTGTTGATCGTGATCATCGTCATGAGCACGGTGGCCACCATCGCCGCGGTATCCGGGGTGGAGAACGGCATTCGCCGCCTGTCCAACCTGAACATCGTCCTGTTCAGTGGCTTGCTGATCTTCGTCCTGCTGTTCGGTCCGACCCTGCACCTGCTCAACGGCTTCGTGCAGAACATCGGCGACTACCTCAACGGCGTGGTGCTCAAGACATTCGACCTCTATGTGTATGAAGGCGACAGTGCCAAGTCCGATCGCTGGCTGGGCCTGTGGACCCTGTTCTACTGGGCCTGGTGGATTTCCTGGGCACCTTTTGTCGGCATGTTCATCGCTCGTATTTCCCGTGGTCGTACCGTGCGCGAGCTGGTGGCTGGCGTACTGCTGATCCCGCTGGGCTTCACCCTGGCCTGGCTGTCGATCTTCGGCAACTCGGCCCTGGACCTGGTGCTCAACCAGGGCGCGGTGGAACTGGGCAAGACCGCCCTGGAACAGCCGTCCATGGCGATCTACCAGCTGCTTGAGCATTACCCGGCGTCGAAGATCGTCATCGGTGTGTCGATCTTCGTGGGCTTCGTGCTGTTCCTGACCCCGGCCGACTCCGGCGCGGTGATGATGGCCAACCTGTCCTGCAAGGGCGGTAACGTCGACGAAGACGCCCCGCACTGGCTGCGGATCTTCTGGTCGGTCGTGATCACCCTGGTGACCGTCGGCCTGCTGTTCGCCGGTAACTTCCAGGCCATGCAGACCATGGTGGTACTGGCTGGCCTGCCGTTCTCGGTGGTGCTGGTGTGCTTCATGTTCGGCCTGTACAAGGCCATGGCCCAGGACACCCGGGTCGAGCAGGAACAAGCGGAGCTGGCGGCCCGCGGCCGTCGCGGTTTCAGCGAGCGCCTGACCCAGCTGGACCTGCAGCCGACCCAGGCAGTGGTCCAGCGCTTCATGGACAAGCACGTGACCCCGGCCCTGGAAGAAGCCGCGACCCAGTTGCGCAACCAGGGGCTGGATGTGCAGACCCTGCTGGGCAAGTCCAAGCGCTGCATGGGTGTGCGGATCGAGATGGAAGAGGGCAACCCCTTCGTCTATGAAGTGAGCCTGGACGGTTACCTGGCGGCGCCGAGCGAGTCGGCCGATGCGCCGGAGGCGCGTGCACGCTACTACCGTGCCGAGGTGTACCTGCACAACGGCAGCCAGGAATACGACTTGATGGGCTTCACCCAGGATCAGATCACCCGTGACGTGCTCGATCAGTTCGAAAGCCATCGGCAACTCCTGGGCCGGGTCTATAGCTAAGTCCTGAAGTAGACGCGGGCCCGGGTTCACCGGGTACCGCGTCGCCTGCATCGCGGGCAAGCCTGGCTCCTACGCAGGAGCAGGGCTTGCCCGCGAAGCGATGTGTGGCTTACCGCCACATCCGCTCCTGCAACAGGTGCAATTCGCACCCTCTATTCCCGCTCAAACGACAACGCCGCGACCCAGGTCGCGGCGTTGTCGTTTCCGTGCATCAGCCCAGGTTCTTGCCGAGCAGCGCGTGGTAGAGCTCGCTGTCGCCAAGGATCCCCACCACCTTGTGGTTATCGTGGAGCACCAGCTTGTTGCCGGTCTGGTAGCGGATCTGCAGGGCCTCGCGCATGCCGATATTGGAATCCACCAGGGTCGGGCGCCGGCCCAGCTCTTCCACCGACTGCCCCGGCACCCAGTTCTGCAGGTCCAGCTGCGAGCCGTTGCGCCGGGCGCCCTTGATGGTGTTGCCCTCGGCCAGGTCCAGCCAGGAGTCGCCGCCGGGGTCCAGGCACACCGAGCCGTTGACCCGCTTGCAGTTGTCCAGGGTGCGCATCAGGCTGCGCCCGCACAGCACGTTCAACGGGTTGGTATGGGCGACGAAGGTGCGCACGTAGTCGTCCGCCGGGTTGAGCACGATCTCTTCGGGCTTGCTGTACTGGATGATCCGCCCGTCCTTCATGATGGCGATGCGGCTGCCCAGTTTCAGGGCTTCGTCCAGGTCGTGGCTGACGAACACGATGGTCTTGCTCAGCTTGCGCTGCAGCTCCAGCAGCTCGTCCTGCAGGCCCTGGCGGATCAGCGGGTCGAGGGCCGAGAAGGGCTCGTCCATCAGCAGGATGTCGGCGTCCATGGCCAGGGCGCGGGCCAGGCCCACGCGTTGCTGCATGCCACCGGACAGCTCGTCGGGCTTCTTGTTGCGCCACTGGGTCAGGCCCACCAGCTCCAGCTTCTCGTCCACCAGCTTGCGCCGCTCCTTCTCGGGACGGCCCTGCATCTCCAGGCCGAAGCTGATGTTCTCGCGCACCGTCAGCCAGGGCATCAGGGCAAACTTCTGGAACACCATGGCGATGCGCTTGGTGCGCATCATCTTCAGCTCCGCCGGGGTGCAGTGGGCGATATCGATGTGCTTGCCTTCGTGCTCGACGAACAGCTTGCCGCGGCTCACGGTATTGAGGCCGTTGATGCAGCGCAGCAGGCTCGACTTGCCCGAGCCGGACAGGCCCATCAGCACGCAGATCTCGCCCTTGTTGATATCCAGGTTGGCCTTTTCCACGCCGACCACCAGGCCGGTCTGCTTGAGGATCTGCTCGCGGGTCTGGCCCTTGTCCAGCAGTGCCAGGGCCTCGCGCGGCTTGTTGGAGAAGATGACGTCGACGTCTTCGAAACGAATGATGCTCATGCCTCACCCCTTGCCGGCAGTTCCGGCTGCTTGCAGATACGGTCGAGCATGATGGCCAGCAACACGATCGCCAGGCCCGCTTCGAAGCCCAGAGAGATATCGGCGGTGTTCAGTGCATTGACCACGGGTTTGCCCAGGCCGTCGGCGCCCACCAGGGCCGCGATCACCACCATCGACAACGACAGCATGATGCACTGGGTCACGCCGGCGGCGATGCTCGGCATCGCGTGGGGCAGTTCGATACGGGTCAGCAACTGGCGCCGCGAGCAGCCAAAGGCCTTGCCGGCGTCCATCAGTTCCTGCGGCACGTCGCAGATGCCCAGGTAGGTCAGGCGGATCGGTGCGGCGATGGCGAACACCACGGTGGAAATCAGTCCCGGGACCACGCCCAGGCCGAACAGGGTCAGGGTCGGGATCAGGTAGACGAAGGTCGGCACGGTCTGCATCAGGTCGAGTACCGGGCGCATGGCGGTGTAGAACATCGGCTTGTGTGCGGCGAGGATGCCCAGCGGCACGCCGATGACCACGCAGACCAGGGTGGCGAAGGTCACCTGGGCCAGGGTCTCCATGGTTTCCTGCCAGTACCCCAGGTTGAGGATCAGCAGGAAGGACAGCACGACGAATACGGTCAGGCCCCATTTGCGCTGGATCATGTGCGCCAGCAGGGCGATCAGGCCGATCAGGGCCAGGGGGGTGAACCAGGTCAGCGCGAAGGTCACGCCGTGAATCATGGCCTCAAGGGTAGTGGCGATCGCATCGAAGATGCTGGCGCCGTGTTTCGTCAGCCATTCGACGAAGGCCGCGATGTACTGGCCCAAGGGGATTTTCTGATCAGTGAGCATGGTAATGAACGTCCGCATGCAATGGAAAAACAGCCCGGGCGGGCGAACCCGCCCGGCGTCAGCGACTTACTGGGCAAGCTTGGCTTTGACGGCCTCCAGTCCTGGTTTGCCATCGATGGTGGTCACGCCGGCGAGCCAGGTGTCGAGTACTTCGGGGTTTTTCTTGAGCCAGGCCTTGGCGGCCGCGTCAGGCTTCATCTTGTCGTCCAGCACGTTGCCCATCAGGGTGCTTTCCATGTTCAGGGTGAACGACAGGTTCTTCAGCAGTTGCCCGACGTTGCTGCACTCCTGGACGTAGCCCTTGCGGGTGTTGGTGTAGATGGTCGCCTGGCCGAAGTTGGGACCGAAGAACTCGTCGCCACCGGTCAGGTACTTCATCTTGAAGCGGGTGTTCATCGGATGCGGTTCCCAGCCCAGGAACACCACCGCGGTGTCGCGGCGCTGGGCGCGTTCGACCTGGCTCAACATGCCCGCCTCGCTGGATTCGACCACCTTGAAGCCGGCGTCCTTCAGGCCGAAGGCGTTCTTGTCGATCATGCTCTGGATGGTGCGGTTGCCGTCGTTGCCCGGCTCGATGCCGTAGATCTTGCCGTCCAGCTCGGTCTTGAACTTGGCGATATCGGCGAAGTCCTTGAGGCCCTTGTCATACAGCGCCTGGGGCACCGCCAGGGTGTACTTGGCGTTCTCCAGGTTGGCGCGCACGGTCTCCACGGTGCCGGCATCGCGATACTGCTTGATGTCGTTTTCCATGGTCGGCATCCAGTTGCCGAGGAACACGTCCATGTTCTTGCCGTCGGCCAGAGACTTGTAGGTCACCGGCACGGAGATCATCGTGGTCTTGGTCTTGTAGCCCAGGGCGTTGAGCACGACGCTGGTGGTGGCGGTGGTCACGGTGATATCGGTCCAGCCGACATCGGAGAAGTTCACGGTACTGCATTGCGCCGGTTCTGCGGCCTGTGCCAGGTACGGCAGACTCAGCATGGCGGCCAGCAACAACGAGGGGGAACCTTTCATAGAGGGGGGACTCCTGGATGTTCTTCTTGGCGGCGTTCGGACCGCGCTTATTGAGTATGGCGGTTGGTGTGTCGGGAACAGCTCTACCACCGTGCCTTGCAATCGAGTCGAGACTGATCATGTACCAGTGAAAATCTGTCGCCTACCGGGTGCGTCGTATCCAGTACAGGGAGGGTCGCATCCAGTGTCGGTGAGGTCGCATCCAGCGTTTTTGCGCGATTTTTCCTGCGTCCGGGCTACAAAAACGCCCGAAATTCGACCCTGGCGCCAAGCGGCGTTGGTGGGCATGAGCGAGTCGGTGTCAGACGTCGGCAAGCGCGGCAAAAGCCCGATGATGCGCCCTTCTCGGCGGATTGCAGCTTGAGCGTAGCAGCTCCGTCAGTGGGCGTTTTCGGCGCCCGGACTGTGCTCATCGAGGAGTTATCCAGGCATGGCTATCAGTGTTTTCGACCTGTTCAAAATCGGCATCGGCCCGTCCAGTTCCCATACCGTCGGTCCCATGCGCGCCGCGGCGCTGTTCGTCCAGGCCCTGGGCCAACGGCAGCAACTGGAGCAGGTGCGGCGGATCGAGGTGCGACTGTACGGATCGTTGTCGGCCACCGGCATCGGCCATGGCAGCGACAACGCGGTGATCATGGGCCTGATGGGCGAATGGCCGGACGCGATCGACCCGTCGCTGATCGGCACCCGCATCGACGTGCTGCGGGAAACGTCCACCTTGCTGCTGGACGGGCGCCTGCCGCTGCCGTTCGTCTGGTCCCGGGACATGCTCCTGCTGGAGCAGAACCTGCCGTTCCATCCCAATGCCATGACCCTGGTGGCCGAAGGCGAGGGCGGCGAACTGCATCGCGACACTTATTATTCGGTGGGCGGCGGTTTCGTCGTCGACCAGGCCCAGGCCGACAGCGGTGTGGCGGACCTGGATCGCAGCGAGCTGCCTTACGATTTCTCCAGCGCGGTAGAGCTGCTCGAACTGTGCCGCAGGCACAACCTGCGGGTGGCCGAGCTGATGCTGGCCAACGAGAAGACCTGGCGTTCCGAGGAGGAAATCCGCAGCGGGCTGATGGCGCTCTGGCGGGCCATGCAGGACTGCGTCGAACAAGGCCTCAAGCACGAAGGCACGCTGCCGGGCGGGCTCAACGTGCGGCGCCGGGCGGCCAAGCTGCACCGCAGCTTGCTGGAGTTGAACAAGCCCAATGTGATCGGCTCGACCCTGAGCGCCATGGAGTGGGTCAACCTCTATGCCCTGGCGGTCAACGAAGAGAACGCCGCCGGCGGACGCATGGTCACCGCGCCCACCAATGGTGCGGCGGGCATCATCCCGGCGGTGCTGCACTACTTCATGAAGTTCAGCGAGGACGTGACCGACGCCAACGTGGTGGACTTTTTCCTCGGCGCGGCGGCCATCGGCATCCTGTGCAAGAAGAACGCCTCCATTTCCGGTGCCGAGGTCGGTTGCCAGGGCGAGGTCGGTTCGGCCTGTGCCATGGCGGCGGCGGGCCTGGCGGAGATTCTCGGCGCTACCCCGGAACAATTGTGCAACGCCGCGGAGATCGGCCTGGAACACAACCTCGGCCTGACCTGCGATCCGGTGGGCGGGCTGGTGCAGGTGCCCTGCATCGAACGCAACGCGATCGCCGCGGTGAAGGCGATCAACGCCGCGCAGATGGCCCTGCGCGGCGATGGCCAGCATTTCATTTCCCTGGACCGGGTGATCCGCACCATGCGCGATACCGGCGCCGACATGCACGACAAATATAAAGAGACTTCTCGCGGTGGCCTGGCGGTCAGCGCGGTGGAGTGCTGATCGGTTCGGGCGTGCGAACGCGCGCTCAAATGGCCCGGCCCCCGGGCCGATGCCACCTTTTGGCGCGTCGCGCATAGGCAAGTGGCCGAACCGGGCCGGCGCTTGCCCGGTGGACACCGGTCCGGTTGCGCTTTGAGTGACACTCGGCGTTGTCCGCCTCACGCAACGGCTCTACAAGTGCTACCTAACTGCTCACCGTCCTCGGCCGCGATCCGCCGGCCTTCCCCCGCGCACTGCCAATCCGTACTTGGGCAAGGGCTATATAGACGCTTCGCGACGTCGTTTTCAGGAGTTATTGAATGCCCATTCAACTTTAGGCATGGCAATTGCTCTGAGATGACCAAGCCGGTTTCCATCGAGAAACGGGCACCAATAACAAGAGCCTCCGCCTGAGGCCATCACCCGCTTTGTGTGAGGAGATATCGCGATGACGTCGTTCAACTCCGGGGCCCAACCCCAGAACCGTGCGCCTCAATCCATCGGTTTCTTGCTGCTGGATAATTTCACGCTGATTTCCCTGGCCTCCGCAGTCGAACCCCTGCGCATGGCCAACCAACTGTCCGGTCGCGAGCTGTATCGCTGGACCACCCTCAGCGTCGATGGCGGCCAGGTCTGGGCCAGCGATGGCCTGCAAATCACCCCCGACGCGTCCATGCACAAAGCCCCCAGCCTGGATACCGTGATCGTCTGTGGCGGTATCGGCATCCAGCGCACCGTCACCCGCGAGCATGTGTCCTGGTTGCAGAGCCAGGCCCGCCAGTCCCGGCGCCTCGGCGCGGTGTGCACCGGCAGCTGGGCCCTGGCCTGCGCCGGCCTGCTGGACGGCTTCGATTGCAGCGTGCACTGGGAATGCCTGGCGGCAATGCAGGAAGCCTTCCCCCGGGTGGCCATGAGCACCCGGCTGTTCACCCTCGATCGCAACCGCTTCACCAGCTCCGGCGGCACCGCGCCGCTGGACATGATGCTGCACCTGATCAGCCGCGATCACGGCCGCGAGCTGTCGGCGGCGATCTCGGAGATGTTCGTCTACGAGCGGATCCGCAACGAGCAGGATCACCAGCGCGTGCCGCTCAAGCACATGCTCGGCACCAACCAGCCCAAGCTGCAGGAAATCGTCGCGCTGATGGAAGCCAACCTGGAGGAGCCGATCGATCTCGACGAACTGGCGGTGTACGTCGCGGTATCGCGCCGGCAACTGGAGCGTCTGTTCCAGAAGTACCTGCACTGCTCGCCATCGCGCTACTACCTCAAGCTGCGCTTGATCCGCGCCCGGCAACTGCTCAAGCAGACGCCGATGTCGATCATCGAAGTGGCCTCGGTCTGCGGTTTCGTCTCCACCCCGCACTTCTCCAAGTGCTATCGCGAATATTTCGGCATTCCGCCACGTGACGAGCGCATCGGTTCCAACACCACCCAGCAGGTGGCGATGATGCCGCTGCCCCAGGCCATGGTCCTGGCGCCATTGTCCGGGCCGCTGTCGGCCCTGAGCCAGGCGCGCAACGAGTCGACCTTCGCCAGCGTGCGCCTCTAGGCGCGGTCGCTGGCAGCCCCGGTCACAGCGCCTTCTTGAAATACACCACGCGCTCGGTTTCCTCGAAGCCAAGCGCGCGGTGCAGGGCGTGGCTGACCAGGTTGTCCAGGCTGGCGTCCGAGGCGATCTCCACGCAGCCCTGCTGCCGTCCCCACTGGCTGACTCGTTCGATCAGGCGCTGGGCCAGGCCCTGGCGCCGGTGCTGGGGAGCGACGTAGATACCTTCGAGAAACACCACCGGCGAGCTGTCGGTGCCATTGACGTAGTCGTGGCGCAACGACGCCTCGGCCAGGCCCAGCGTTTCACCGTCGGCAGCCTGGGCCAGCCAGCAGCCGTAGCGTGCGGGCTCGGCGAGCATCTGGCGGATTTCTTCCCGGTGTTCCTCGGCCGGGCAGTGGGGCCACAGGCCCAGGCGCAATTGCAGCCAATGGCCGGGGTCGACGGCTTGGCCGGGCAGGATACGGATCATGGGCGGTCGCCTGTGCGGTACAAAGAGGTGCGTACTCTAGCAACCGGCCCAGGGCCCCGGGGCGATTCAGGCGCGTTTTTGCTGTTGGTACTCGGCCAGGGCCGGCAGCAATTGACGATCGATGGCCTGGCGCACGGCAGGAAGAATGGTCGCGTTGCCGGTGAGCATCTGCTCGACCATGCCCTTGAGCGCCTTGGCCCGGGCATCGCTCAGGCCCCTGACCGCGCATTCGCAGGCCTGCTCGGCACTGGCGCCTGCGGGCATCTCGAATCCCAGGGCCCGGAGTTGCCCCAGCAGGTCGTCCTGGTCAATCAAATCCGCGTGCATCATGGCGCTTGTCCTTGTTCAGGGAGTGGGGTCGCCAGCCGATTCTGGTAGGCCGTCCCGATGGCGGCAAGGGCAGATTGTCGCGATGGCCCGTTTACCTATGAACAGGTCGTTTTCGGCTAAGTCAGCCCGGCGGACTTGCCTGAATGCCCCGTCGCAAGGTCGGAGAAACCGTCACCGCAAGCGTCGACCACAGGTATCCTGCGCCAGCGGCCGATGGTTGGCCGCTGATCCGCAAACCATGGAGTTGGAATCGATGAAAGTGCTGCTAGCAGCGGCCCTGGCTGTCCTGGCATGGGTGTTTTCCAATGGCGCCTGGGCCGGCCCCGCGTGTGCCGACTTTCTGCGGGCCGGCGCCGAACCGCCGCAGGTCCTGGAGTTTGTCGGTTGTGAGTCCGCACCCCAGGAACAGGGTGCGCCGCTGACCGCCACCTACCGGGTCGAAGGTCGGCATGCCCAGGCAGTGGAGCGTTACCTGCAGCGCCTCACAGGGGACATGAGCGACTTGAAGTTCGCCTGCTGTGGCTGGGAAACCCAGGGCTCCAGCGCCTATCGGGACCCGGCCAGCGGCCGCCAGTACCAGCTCGGCATGGGCTCGGAAGAAACGCCCTATAACCGCCGGGAGGACTGGGACAAGATCGGCTATTTCCATGTGAGGGTCGTGCTGTACACCGAGGAGCCCTGATGCGCTCGCAATGGCCCTTTTACCTATGGGCAGGTCGCATTCGGCTAATCGGCGCCCGGCCAGAGTGGGCAGACTGGAGCCAGCTAACGGCAGAACGGTTTGGTCACCTTCTCACCGCGGCTCCTCAGCAGTAGTCCTGCCCCGATCCTGTCACGGCTTGATCGGGGCTTTTTTTATGCGCTTGGCGGTTATGCGATAGTGCGCCTGGTTCAACTTTCGCGAGATTGCCCATGGATGAGGAAGCGCCAGTGTCGGACAAGGTACTGAACAAGCTGATCGAGACGATTTCCAACGGCTGCGGCCACCTGTACCGGCCCATCGGCTTGCGTCGTGATGCCGATGCCCAGGCCTATAGCGTGCTGAAGCTGGCCCAGGCCACGACTGCGTCGGAAATCCAGCGTGAACAAGCCCTGCTGGAGGCGGACCAGCAGCGCCGCTCGGTGATGCTCGAGCATGAAGAGGAACTGGCCCGGCGCAGCGCCAAGCGCAGGTTGCACCAGGAACTGCTGAAGCAGGAAAACCTCGAGCGGATCTTTGCCCAGGCCCTGGAAAACCCTCCCGAGTCGGCGGACGAGCACAGTGTCGACCAGGATTGGCTGACCGACTTCGTCGAGCGCGCGCAGAAGATCTCCTCGCAGCAGATGCAGGCGCTCTGGGCCAGGATCCTGTCCCTGGAGGTAGGCAGTCCGGGCAGTTTTTCCGTGCGTGCGATGGATGTCCTCAAGAGCATGACCGCCGCCGAAGCGAACGCCTTTCGCAAGTTGTGCGCGGTCGCCAGCAAGCTGGGCAAGGGCAGTGCCCCGGTGGTCCTGGTCAATGGCCGACGCAAGCTGCGCTGGTTCAATGCCCTGGCAGACATCGATTTTCAAGACCTGGAATTGCACCGCTGCGGCATTCCCCTTACAGACCAACTCGCGCTCCAGGCCCTGGGCCTGATCCATGCCAAGGAGCTGTGCATTTCCGATCTGCCAGCGGCCACCGTGCTGGATTTCGACTTCTACTCGAAGTCCCTGAGGGTCGAGGTGTTGAAGGACAAGTCGACCCTGGCCTTCATCAACTTCACCGGCGTGGGCGCCGAGCTCTACCAACTGCTGGACGAAGAGGTGAACCCCGATTACGTCGAGCTGCTCCAGGACAAGTTGCAGAAGATCGCCAAGGTCGAACTGATCGACCGTCCCTGAGCGTTGGCCGTGCCGGGTCCCGCCCCGTCATGGCCATTGGCGCCTGCACCTGGTGGCCCCGGGACGGTGTCTTTTCGGGCTGGCGATCAGCTCTGCGTGGGCAAGCCGATCACCCGGCCGATCCAGGCTGGAGGTGGCAGGTCGGCCTGTGCGGCTTGCAGCGCCGCAAGCCGTTGCCGCACGGCGGCGGTGAACGGCGCCGAATGCGGCCCGGCAAGATCGACGTGGAGCAGCATCTGTTCGTTGCCGGCCAGCTCCCGGGGATCACCGGCCTGGTGCAGGCTGTGGTACAGGTGCAGGCGCTTGTGGTCGTGGCCGATGATCTGGGTGCGTACTTGCACCTCGGTGTCGAGCTTCACCTCGTGCAGGTAATTCAGGTGCAGCTCCAGGGTGAACAGCGAGTGGCCGCTGGCCTCGCGGTTGTCGCTGTCCAGCCCCAGGCGGTCCATCAGGGCATCGGTGGCGTAGCTGAAGATCAGCAGGTAGAAGGCGTCGCGCAAGTGGCCGTTGTAGTCGACCCAGTCGGCGCGGATGCGGGTGTTGTAGGTGGTCAGTGCAGGCATGGCAGGGACTCGGGCAAGGGACAGGCTGGAATCCCGGGGCCGCCGCCGAAGGCCCCAAGGCGTCCGGCAGTGGCTACCCGGGGGCGTTACTCGCGAAAGCTCATGCCGTGCCTGGCCTTGGTGTTCTTCACCGCCTCCAGCACCGCCAGCAGGCAGTCGTCGCGATAGCGCTCCAGGGCGGCGATGCTGCGCTCGCCCAGTTGCTCGGCAGTGCCTTCGACCACCGCATCGATCAGCGTGTCGGTCAGCTCCGGGGCCGGCAGGTAGGTCCAGGGCAGTTGCAGCGCCGGGCCGAACTGGGCCATGAAGTGGCGCATGCCGGCATCCCCGCCCGCTAGGGTGTAGGTGAGAAAGGTGCCCATGAACGACCAGCGCAGGCCGGCGCCGAAGCGGATCGCATCGTCGATCTCGCCGGTGCTCGCCACCCCGTCGTTGACCAGGTGCAGGGCTTCGCGCCACAGGGCCTCGAGCAGGCGGTCGGCGATGAACCCCGGGACCTCCTTGCGCACGTGCAGCGGGCGCATGCCCAGGGATTGGTAGACCTGGATCGCCGCTTGCACGGCCTCTGGCGCGGTGCGCGTGCCGCCCACCACCTCCACCAGCGGCAGCAGGTACACCGGGTTGAACGGGTGGCCCACCACGCAGCGTTCCGGGTGGGTCGCGCCTTCGTAGAATTCGCTGGGCAGCAGCCCCGAGGTGCTGGAGCCGATCAGCGCGTCGGGCTTGGCCGCCGCGCTGATCTTGCTGTGCAGCTCCAGCTTGAGTTCCAGGCGTTCCGGGGCGCTTTCCTGGATGAAGTCCGCGTCACGCACGCATTCCTCGATGGTCGCCACGAAACGCAGGCGATCCTGGGAGGCGCCGGGCGCCAGGCCCTGCTTCTCCAGGGCGCCCCAGGCATTGGCCACCCGCTGGCGCAGGGCCGCCTCGGCGCCGGGGGCCGGGTCCCAGGCCACCACGTCCAGGCCATGGGCCAGGGCGCGGGCTACCCAGCCGCTGCCGATCACGCCACTGCCCAGGGCAGCGAAGGTCTTGATGTCGGTGATAAAGCTCATGGTCGTTTCCTGAAAGAGTTGTGGCCCTCTGTAGGAGCGGAGCTTGCCCGCGATGGGATCCTCCAGACGCAGAAAATGCATTGGATGTCCCCATTTTTCGCGGGCAAGCCTCGCTCCTACGGAAGAGGGAGGTATCGGGATCAGCCGCGCTTGTTCAGGCCCATCTTCTGGCGCCCCTCGGCCGGGCTCAGGACGCGTGCTCCCAGGCGGTTGAGGATCTCGCTGGCGCGCTCCACCAACTGGCCGTTGGTCGCCAGCACGCCCTTGTCCAGCCACAGGTTGTCTTCCAGGCCGACCCGCACGTTGCCGCCCAGCAGCACGGCCTGGGCGGCCATTGGCATCTGCATGCGGCCGATGCCGAAGCCGGCCCAGACCACGTCCGGCGGCAGGTTGTCGACCATGGCCTTCATGGTGGTGGTATCGGCCGGAGCGCCCCAGGGAATGCCCAGGCACAGCTGGAACAGCGGGTCGTCCAGCAGGCCTTCCTTGATCATCTGCTTGGCGAACCACAGGTGGCCGGTATCGAAGATCTCCAGCTCGGCCTTCACCCCCAGTTCCTGGATGCGCCGAGCCCCGGCCCGCAGTTGGGCCGGGGTCGAGACGTAGATGGTGTCGCCGTCGCCGAAATTCAGGGTGCCGCAGTCCAGGGTGCAGATCTCCGGCAGCAGCGCCTCGACGTGGGCCAGGCGCGCCAGCGGGCCGACCAGGTCGGTATGGGGGCCGAACTCGGTGGGGCGTTCCCCCGGGCCGATCTCCAGGTCGCCGCCCATGCCGGCGGTGAGGTTGACGATGATGTCGACGTCGGCTTCGCGGATGCGCTCCATGACTTCGCGGTACAGCGCCACGTCGCGGCTGAACTTGCCGGTCCGGGGATCGCGGACGTGGCAGTGGACCACGGTGGCCCCGGCCTTGGCGGCTTCTACCGCGGCGGCGGCGATCTGCTTGGGGGTGATGGGCACATGGGGACTCTTGGCGGTGGTATCGCCGGCCCCGGTGAGTGCGCAAGTGATGATGACGTCGTGGTTCATGGTGCAATTCCTTACAGGCGTGTTTGCTGGGGGCGTGGCGCTGCCGTGCGCGGCCCTGGCGGGCGGCGCGACGGCACGGGTCTTCAGGTCATTGGCGGGTCAGTTGCAGGTGCTCGATGGCCGGCTTGCCGTCGAAGGTGGTCACCCCGTCGAGCCAGCGCTGCTGGTCTTGCGGATGATCCTTGAGCCACTGCCGGGCGGACTCCAGGGCGTCCTTGTGGTTCAGCAGCGGCTGCATCATGCGGCTCTCGTCCTCAGCGCTGAAGGTCAGGTTGGCCAGCAGCCGGCTGACATTGGGGCACTGCCGGGCGTAGCTGGGGGCCGTGACCGTCCAGACCGTGGCCCGGCCTTCATCGGGCCCCAGGGCGTTGTCGCTGCCGGAGAGGTAGGTCATCTGCACGTTGACGTTCATCGGATGCGGCGCCCAGCCGAAGAACACCACCGCTTCCTTGCGCCGTACCGCGCGGTCCACCGCGGCGAGCATGCCGGCCTCGCTGGACTCCACCAGCTGGAACTTGCCGAGGCCGAACTGGTTCTTGGCGATCATCGCCTTGATCTGGGCATTGGCGCCGGAACCGGGCTCGATGCCGTAGATCTTGCCGCCCAGTTCCTTCTCGAAGCGGGCGATGTCGGCGAAGCTCTTCAGGCCTTTTTCCGCCAGGTAAGTGGGCACGGCGAGGGTGGCGCGGGCGTCTTTCAGGCTGGGTTGGTCGAGGACCTTGACCTGGCCGGCCTCGACGAACGGGGTGATGGTCTGGGTCATCAGGGGGTTCCAGTAGCCCAGGAACAGGTCCAGGCGCTGGTCGCGGATGCCGGCGAAGATGATCTGCTGCGAGGCGCTGGTCTGCTTGGTCTTGTAGCCGAGGCCGTCCAGCAGGACCTGGGCCATGGCGCTGGTGGCGATCACGTCGGTCCAGTTGACCACGCCCAGGCGCACGTTCTGGCAACTGGCGGCGTCGGCGGCCATGGCCCCGGAGCTGAACAGGACAGTACCGCTAAGCGCCAGTACACAACGGCTGATCAGTCGTTTCATGAGGGTTTCCTCGGCAGGTCGTTATTGTGGGGGCGGCGTCTTCGTGCGCCGGTGATGCCACGTTACGCAGCTGGCGGGTTGCGAAAACGCACAGCGGCGACCGGCTCTTGCACTGCGGCGACCTTGCGTCTTGAAGCCGCCCGGGAAACGGCGTATCACAATGGCCACGCCGCCCGTCCTCCGAGTGCGTCCCATGTCCCAGGATTTCTATTTCTTGCTGCTGCCGGGGTTCTCGGCCATCGGTTTCATCTCGGCCATCGAGCCTCTGCGGGTGGCCAATCGCTTTCGCGGCGGCCTGTATCGCTGGCATGTATTGAGTGTGGATGGCGGGGCGGTGCAGGCCAGCAACGGCATGTCGGTCAACGCCGATGCCGCGCTGGAGCCCTTGAAGAAGGGCGCCACCTTGCTGGTGGTGGCCGGGTTCGAGCCGCTGCGGTCCTTCGGCGCGGCCCTGGAGCACTGGCTGCGGCGCCTGGATGGGGAAGGGGTGACCCTGGGCGGGATCGACACCGGTAGCGTGGTGCTGGCCGAGGCCGGGCTGCTGGAAGGGCACCGAGTGGCCCTGCACTGGGAAGCGATCGACGCCTTCAAGGAGTCCTATCCACAGTTGAGCGTCACCCAGGAACTGTTCGAGATCGACCGCCGACGCATCAGCTCGGCCGGCGGCACGGCGTCCATCGACATGATGCTCGACCTGATCGGCCAGGCCCACGGCCCGCAGCTGGCGATCCAGGTCAGCGAGCAGTTCGTGCTGGGGCGCATCCGCCCGCGCAAGGACCACCAGCGCATGGAGGTCGCCAGCCGCTACGGCATCAACAACAAGAAACTGGTGCAGGTGATCGGCGAGATGGAGCAGCACAGCGAGCCGCCCCTGAGCACCCTGGCCCTGGCCGAGTCGGTCAACATCACCCGGCGCCAGTTGGAGCGCCTGTTCCGCCTGCACCTCAACGACACGCCGAGCAATTTCTACCTCGGGCTGCGCCTGGACAAGGCCCGCCAGTTATTGCGCCAGAGCGACCTGAGCGTGCTGGAGGTGAGCATCGCCTGCGGTTTCGAATCGCCGTCCTACTTCACCCGCAGCTACCGCGCGCGGTTCTCCCGCTGCCCCCGAGAGGACCGGCAACACAACCCGAAGGCCTGAGAGCTTGTCCACGCTCTGCTGCGCTTAGCCCATGGGGCGTTAAAAACGGCTTGCTCATTCAGGACCCAGAATTGCGCTTTCTCAGCCATTTTTTCCTGGCCTGAGCGTCGCTCGCTAGAGCGTGAGCAGGCTCTGAGCCGCCCTATCGGTGGGAGCGAAACGGGCTCGCGAGGCAGGCAATCCGTTGGGTCAGGCCGTACGCCAGCGTGGGCCAGTCGGATCGCCGCCCGCTCGCTCCTAGAGATACGCGGACTACTTTTTCAGCAGCGCCGCGCAGGCCGCCTTGTACGCCTCGTGCTGGTATTTGTTGAGGCTCGCCGGCAGCTCGTAGCCGTGCTTCTTGTGCTGGGCGGTGAGGGTCTGGGGCGACAGCAGGGTCACCTCGCAATTTTCCAGCAACTGGAACACGCCCTCGATCTTGAAGGTGGTAGGGCCACCGGCGAACTCGCCTTTCTTGCTGCGCTTCTTGATGGCGATCCGGGTGATGCCCTGCTCGCGGACAAAATCCCGCACCTGGGCGGCGAAGGTGCGCACGTTGGCCGCTTCATCGTCGTCTTCCAGGGTGATCTTCTTCACCGCGATGGCCTGGTGTTCAAGCGTGCCGCCTTGCAGGGAGGCGAGGGCGAAGATGGCCTCGCTGCCCTTGATCTCGATACCGCAAATGCTCATGGGGAATCCTTGTGAAAGTCGTTGGCTGGTGCGCAGCTTACAGCTCCAGCTGGTCGGCGCGAATGCCGAATGCCGAATGCCGCGGCGCGGCCGAGACTTGTATTTCCTCCACGACAGAAGCTTGTCCCTTTGTTGCCCCTCTCTCTAGCGGACGGGCGGCGGTCCGCGGCGGTCCATTTCGTACACCCGGCTGTGCAGCAGGCGCTCCTTGAGCCAGGTACCGGCCTGGCCCAGGGTGCTGTGGCGTGCCCAGAGCAGATCGACGCCTACCTGCCAGTCGCCGTGGAACGGGTCGGCCAGGTGCAGTTCCACCAGTTCGCCCCTGGCCAGCTCGCGCTGGACCAGTTGCCGGGGCAGGGCGGCCCAGCCGAGCCCGGCACGCAGCATCTCCAGCAATACGTGTAGTTCCTGTACCTGCCACAGCCGCAGGCAACGCAGGTACTCGCTGCTGGGGGGCTGCTGGCTGGGCAGGCTGGAGGCGCACAGGCGCCGGTGCTGCTGCAAGTCGTCGGCGCTCAGGGGGTTGCGCTGCGCCAGGGGATGATCCGGGCGGCAGGCATGCACCAGGTGCAAGCGGCCCACGTGCTGGAACTCCAGCGCCTGGGGATAACCAGGCGCTGAGGGGGCCAGGCCGAGTGCTGCCTCACCCCGGGCCACCAGTTCGCTGGCGCTGGTGGAGCGAGGCTGGCGCAGCAGCAGGTCGACCTGGGGGAAAGCCTGCTCGAAATCGCGCAACAGCGGCAGCAGTGGGCCGCAAGGGGCCTGGAGCGCCAGCGTCAACTGCGCTTCCGGCACCTGGGACAAGCGGTCGGCGCTGGCTTGCAAGTCCTGGCAGCGCTCCAGCACCGCCTCGGCCTGCAGCAGGATTTTCCGACCAGTGGCGGTCAATGCCGGGCTGCGGGTGCTGCGGTCGAACAGCTCCACCTTCAGGTCGTCTTCCAGGTTGGCGATGGCCAGGCTGACGGTGGACTGGGTCTTGCCCAGCTGGCGCGCGGCGGCCGAGAACGAGCCGGTGCGGGCGGCCTGGGCGAACATCCGCAGCTGGTCCAGTGAAAAATCCATGGTGTCCCCCACTCCCTGGGCAAGAGCCCGGCCCTGCCTTGAACAGGCTGGCAGTCCAGGCCTTGCAGGGTATTCAAGCACAGCCTGCGGCTTGCGAAGGGACAGGGACGCTGGTGCGTCCCCGGATCGGCACCAGGGGATCACTCCTGGGCGATGGACTCGATGAACTCCGAACGCTCGTCGCTCATGCGCGCCAGGCAATCGTTGCTGGCGATGTTGTAGGCCTTGCTGCCGGGCTTGGCCGGGAAGGACTCCACGGCGCAGTCGGCGTCACGCTGCTTCTGCCACAGCTGCTGGGCGTTCTTGACCTTGGCGGTGATGTCGCCCAGCTGGGCCTTGTCGTTGCCATACAAGGTGCCCAGGCGCTCCAGCAGGCTCTGCACGTTGTCATTGAGTAGTTGCTCGGCGGTGGTCCTGTTGTAGGTCGCGCATTCCAGGGTCTGCACGTCGTTTTCCACGCCGTCGCAGGGCGAGCCGTCGGCCTCTTCGGCAGCCTGGGCGCCGCTCGCCAGCAGTATCAGGGCCAGGAAGATCGGTTTCTTCATTGCAGCGCTGTCTCCCATCCGGTGAAGCCTTGGTTGAAGCGGCGAATTCTGGCCCAAGGTTCGGGCAAAGAACAGAGCCTGCCCCGGGCCGCGTGAAAACTATCGCCCAGGCCCGGCAGGCAATGCCCATCCAGGCCCCCTGGGCTGTGCTTTCACGCCTGTTCCTGTCTGCCCTGGCGTGGTTTTCGCGGAGCCAGGCATGGCGCTTCGTCGGCGCTTGACGCTTTCGGCAATTCCCCTGTCGTTTTTGCACCGGGGCGCCCTGGCCCTCAGGCATATGCTGGCCCCAAAGCGCCGGCAGACGATTCGGCGCAGGAATCGCCAGATAAAAGGGGACAGCCTGATGAGCCCAGCCGAACTGCACGCCGACAGCATCGTTATCGACGGATTGATCATCGCCAAATGGAACCGCGAACTGTTCGAGGACATGCGCAAGGGCGGCCTGACCGCAGCCAACTGCACGGTGTCGGTCTGGGAGGGTTTCAAGGCCACCGTCGACCAGATCGCCGCCAGCCAGAAGCTGATCCGCGACAACAGCGACCTGGTGATGCCGGTGCGCACCACCGCCGACATCCGCCGGGCCAAGGAACTGGGCAAGACCGGCATCCTCTTCGGCTTCCAGAACGCCCACGCCTTCGAGGACCAGATCGCCTACGTGGACGTGTTCAAGCAGCTGGGCGTGGGCATCGTGCAGATGTGCTACAACACCCAGAACCTGGTGGGCACCGGCTGCTACGAGCGCGACGGCGGGCTGTCGGGCTTCGGTCGCGAGATCGTCGCCGAGATGAACCGCGTCGGCATCATGTGCGACCTGTCCCACGTCGGCTCCAAGACCAGCGAGGAAGTCATCCTCGAATCGAAGAAACCGGTCTGCTACTCCCACTGCCTGCCTTCGGGCCTGAAAGAACACCCGCGCAACAAGTCCGATGCCGAACTGAAGTTCATCGCCGATCACGGCGGCTTCGTCGGCGTGACCATGTTCGCGCCGTTCCTGGCCAAGGGCATCGACTCGACCATCGACGACTACGCCGAGGCCATCGAGTACACCATGAACATCGTCGGTGAAGACGCCATCGGCATCGGCACCGACTTCACCCAGGGCCATGGCCAGGACTTCTTCGAGTACCTGACCCACGACAAGGGCTACGCCCGGCGCCTGACCAACTTCGGCAAGATCATCAACCCGCTGGGCATCCGCACCGTGGGCGAATTCCCCAACCTCACCGAGACCCTGCTGGGGCGCGGCCATTCCGAGCGCGTGGTACGCAAGATCATGGGCGAGAACTGGGTCAACGTCCTCAAGGACGTCTGGGGCGAGTGATGAACACCCCCGGAGCCTGCTGCGCCCACCGATAGCTGCGTCGCGTCCTCGCGACAGGCTCGCCGTACAGGCGTACTGCCCTCGCCTGTCGCTGCGGGTCCCCTTGCTCTCGGTGTGCTCGCGACGGCTCCAGCGGTATTCACGCGAATTTTTTCCATGCAAAGCCAAGGCTTTGCCAAGCCAAGAATGAATTTCTGGAGTCAAGTTTCCATGGCCAAGATCGCCCCGCAACTGCCCATCGAAGTCGACAGCGAGACCGGCGTCTGGACGTCCGATGCCCTGCCGATGCTGTACGTACCGCGGCATTTCTTCGTCAACAACCACATGGGCATCGAGGAAGTGCTGGGCGCCGACGCCTATGCCGAGATCCTCTACAAGGCCGGCTACAAGTCCGCCTGGCACTGGTGCGAGAAAGAAGCCCAATGCCATGGCCTGGAAGGCGTCGCGGTGTTCGAGCACTACATGAAGCGCCTGTCGCAGCGCGGCTGGGGCCTGTTCAAGATCCAGGACATCGACCTCGACCAGGGCACCGCCAGCGTCAAGCTCGAGCACTCGGCCTTCGTCTACGTCTACGGCAAGTGCGGGCGCAAGGTGGACTACATGTTCACCGGCTGGTTCGCCGGCGCCATGGACCAGATCCTGGCGGCCCGTGGCAGCAAGATCCGCACCGTGGCCGAGCAGGTCTACGGCGGTTCCGAAGAAGGTCACGACGACGGCCTGTTCGTCGTCAAAGCGTTGTAAGCGGAGTTCAAGACAATGGCTTTCGAAGCGATGTTCCAGCCGATCCAGATCGGCAAACTGACCATCCGCAACCGCGTGCTCAGTACCGCCCACGCCGAGGTCTACGCCACCGACGGCGGCATGACCACCGAGCGCTACGTGAAGTACTACGAGGAAAAGGCCAAGGGCGGAATCGGCCTGGCGATTTGCGGCGGCTCCTCGGTGGTGGCCATCGACAGTCCCCAGGAATGGTGGAGTTCGGTGAACCTGTCCACCGACCGCATCATCCCGCACTTCCAGAATCTTGCCGACGCCATGCACAAGCACGGCGCCAAGATCATGATCCAGATTACCCACATGGGCCGGCGCTCGCGCTGGGACGGCTTCAACTGGCCGACCCTGATGTCGCCGTCCGGGGTCCGCGAGCCGGTGCACCGCGCCACCTGCAAGACCATCGAGCCGGAAGAAATCTGGCGGGTGATCGGCAACTATGCCCAAGCCGCCCGTCGCGCCAAGGAAGGTGGCCTGGACGGCGTGGAGCTGTCGGCGGTGCACCAGCACATGATCGACCAGTTCTGGAGCCCGCGGGTCAACAAGCGGACCGACGAATGGGGCGGCACCTTCGAGAAGCGCATGCGCTTCGGCCTGGAGGTGCTCAAGGCGGTGCGCGCCGAAGTCGGCGACGACTTCTGCGTCGGCATGCGCATCTGCGGCGACGAATTCCATCCCGACGGCCTGTCCCACGAGGACATGAAGCAGATCGCCAAGTACTACGACGACACCGGCATGCTCGACTTCATCGGCGTGGTCGGTTCCGGTTGTGACACCCACAACACCCTGGCCAACGTCATCCCCAACATGAGCTTCCCGCCGGAGCCGTTCCTGCACCTGGCGGCGGGCATCAAGGAAGTGGTCAAGGTCCCGGTGTTGCACGCGCAGAACATCAAGGACCCGAACCAGGCCACGCGCATCCTCGAGGGCGGCTACGTCGACATGGTCGGCATGACCCGCGCGCACATGGCCGACCCGCACCTGATCGCCAAGATCAAGATGGGCCAGATCGACCAGATCAAGCAGTGCGTGGGCGCCAACTACTGCATCGACCGCCAGTACCAGGGCCTGGACGTGTTGTGCATCCAGAACGCCGCCACTTCCCGTGAATACATGGGGGTGCCGCACATCATCGAGAAGACCACCGGCGCCAAGCGCAAGGTGGTGGTGGTCGGCGCCGGTCCTGCGGGCATGGAGGCTGCCCGGGTGGCGGCCGAGCGCGGCCACGACGTGACCCTGTTCGAGAAGAAAGAGGCGATCGGCGGACAGATCACCACCGCCTCCAAGGCCCCGCAGCGCGACCAGATCGCCGGTATCACCCGCTGGTACCAACTGGAGCTGGCACGGCTGAAGGTCGACTTGCGCCTGGGTACCGCGGCGGACGCGGCGACCATCCTCGACCTGCGCCCCGACGTGGTGGTGCTGGCGGTGGGTGGCCATCCGTTCATCGAGCAGAACGAACACTGGGGCGCCGCCGAAGGGCTGGTGGTCAGCAGCTGGGACATCCTCGATGGCCGGGTCGCCCCGGGCAAGAACGTGCTGGTGTACGACACCATCTGCGAATTCACCGGGATGTCGGTCGCCGACTACCTGGCCGACAAAGGCTCGCAGGTGGAGATCGTCACCGATGACATCAAGCCCGGCATCGCCATCGGCGGCACCTCGTTCCCCACCTACTACCGCAGCCTGTACCCCAAGGAAGTGATCATGACCGGGGACCTGACCCTGGAGAAGGTCTACCGCGAGGGCGACAAGCTGGTGGCGGTACTGGAGAACGAATACACCGGCGCCCGCGAGGAGCGGGTGGTGGACCAGGTGGTGGTGGAGAACGGCGTGCGTCCCGACGAGGCGCTGTACTACGGGCTCAAGGACGGCTCGCGCAACAAGGGCCAGATCGACGTCGAGGCGCTGTTCGCGATCAAGCCGCAGCCTTGCCTGGGCGAAGCGGGCGATGGCTACCTGCTGTTCCGCATCGGCGATTGCGTGTCCCAGCGCAACACCCATGCCGCGATCTACGACGCCCTGCGCCTGTGCAAGGATTTCTAAGCGCTTGTGGATAACCCCGTAGGAGCGAGGCTTGCCCGCGAAAGCGATGGATCTGCCGACACTCGTGTCGAATGCCACAACGTCTCGCGGACAAGCCTCGCTCCTACAGGGGGCGAGCAAGTCATCCGGCAGTTAAGCCCGAGGTCTCTGGGAGCTTCACCATGTTGAATACCCTTCTTCCCATCCTGCTGTTCGCTGCCCTGGGCCTGGCGGTCCTCGGCGCGTTGCGGCGCGCGGCCATGTGGCGCCGGGGGCGAGCCTCCAAGGTCGACCTGGTCGGCGGCCTGCTGGCCATGCCCCGGCGCTACATGGTGGACCTGCACCATGTGGTGGCCCGCGACAAGTACATCGCCAACACCCACGTGGCCACCGCCGGTGGCGCGGTGGCTTCCATCGTCCTGGCGCTGCTGGTGCACGGTTTCGGCCTGCACAACCGCGTGCTGGCCTATGCCTTGCTGCTGATGTCGGCGCTGATGTTCGTGGGGGCGATCTTCGTCTACCGGCGCCGGCGCAACCCGCCGTCGCGCCTGTCCACGGGCCCGTGGATGCGCCTGCCCAAGAGCCTGCTGGCGTTTTCCGCGAGCTTCTTCCTGGTGACCCTGCCGGTGGCCGGGATTCTCCCGGAGCAGTTCGGTGGCTGGCTGCTGGCGGCGATCCTCGCGCTGGGCGTGCTCTGGGGCGTGTCGGAGCTGTTCCTCGGCATGACCTGGGGCGGGCCGATGAAACACGCCTTCGCCGGTGCCCTGCACCTGGCCTGGCACCGCCGCGCCGAACGCTTCGGCGGCGGCCGCTCCACCGGCCTCAAGCCGCTGGACCTGGAAGACCCCAGCGCGCCCCTGGGCGTGGAAAAACCCGTGGACTTCACCTGGAACCAGCTGCTGGGCTTCGATGCCTGCGTGCAGTGCGGCAAGTGCGAGGCGGCTTGCCCGGCCTTCGCCGCCGGCCAGCCGCTGAACCCCAAGAAGCTGATCCAGGACATGGTCGTCGGCCTGGCCGGTGGCAGTGACGCGAACTTCGCCGGCAGCCCGTACCCTGGCAAGCCGATCGGCGAACACCGCGGCAACCCGCACCAGCCGATCGTCAACGGCCTGGTCGATGCCGAGACCCTGTGGTCGTGCACCACCTGCCGGGCCTGCGTCGAGGAGTGCCCGATGATGATCGAGCACGTCGATGCCATCGTCGACATGCGCCGCCACCTGACCCTGGAAAAAGGCGCTACGCCGAACAAGGGCGCCGAGGTGCTGGAGAACCTGATCGCCACCGACAACCCGGGTGGCTTCAACCCCGGCGGGCGGATGAACTGGGCAGCCGACCTCAACCTCACGCTGCTGCCCGAGGTGAAGAGCACCGAGGTGTTGTTCTGGGTCGGCGACGGTGCCTTCGACATGCGCAACCAGCGCACCCTGCGGGCCTTCGTCAAGGTGCTGAAGGCCTCGGGCGTGGATTTCGCCGTGCTCGGCCTGGAAGAGCGCGACAGTGGCGACGTGGCCCGGCGCCTGGGCGACGAGGCGACCTTCCAGCAACTGGCCCGGCGCAATATCCAGACCCTGGCCAAGTACCAGTTCCAGCGCATCGTCACCTGCGATCCCCACAGCTTCCATGTGCTGAAAAACGAATACGGCGCCTTGGGCGGTGACTACCAGGTGCAGCACCACAGCACCTACATCGCCGAGCTGATCGCCGCCGGCCAACTCGATCTTGGCCGGCACAAGGGTGGCAGCGTGACCTACCACGACCCCTGCTACCTGGGCCGCTACAACGGTGAGTACGAAGCCCCGCGCCAGGTGCTGCGTGCCCTGGGGATCGAAGTCAAGGAAATGCAGCGCGCAGGTTTCCGCTCCCGCTGCTGTGGCGGTGGCGGTGGCGCGCCGATCACCGACATTCCCGGCAAGCAGCGGATTCCCGACATGCGCATGGAGGACATCCGCGAGACCGGCGCCGAGCTGGTGGCGGTGGGTTGTCCGCAATGCACGGCAATGCTCGAAGGGGTGGTGGAGCCCCGGCCGATGATCAAGGACATCGCCGAACTGGTGGCCGAGGCCCTGCTGGAAAGCGCAGCCCCGAGCAAGGCGCCAGTGGCGAAAGCCGAACCTGCGGAGGTGCACTGATGAGTGAGATTATCCGTCGCGATCCCCGTGCCGAGTGGATCGCCCGCAACCGCTTGCACCCGCTGCATGCGGCCATGCAGCCGGCGCAGCACAGCTGGATGGGCCCCAATGGCCTGGTGCGCAAGAATCCCCATGGCATGGGCTTCGTCGGTCCCAACGGGCTCAAGCGTATCGATCGCAGCGGCGCCCAGCAGGGCGGCAGCAGCCCCAAGCGCACGGCGGCGGTCGAGGTGCAACTGCCGCTGCACCAGCTGGCACAGCCGGCGTTCTACATCAACGTGGTGCCGGACATGGTCGGCGGTCGCCTGAGCAGCCACGACCGCGACTTGCTGGGCCTGGCCCGGCAACTGGCCGGCCAGGACGGCGCGGTGCTGGTGGTGGTGTTCGGCGAGCACAAGGAGCCGAATTTCGCCACGGCCGGGGCCGACCGCCTGCTGGTGCTGCCGGGCAGCGAGTTCGAAGGTTATGCACCGGAGCAACGGGTCCAGGGCCTGCGGGCTGTGGATAACCAGTTCGGCCCACGTCACTGGCTGCTGCCCGACAGCCGCAGCGGCGGTGGCGAGCTGGGCCGGCGTTTTGCCGCGACCCTGGGCGAACGCCCGGCGACCCGGGTCTGGCAGGTCAAGGAAGGGCAATGCATCGGTCGTGCCGGTGCGGGCCTGGAGGATCTGGCCCGGCCTCTGCCACGGCTGATCCTGGCGGCGGCCGAATGTGCCGAGCCGGTCAGCGAAACCCGTCACGAAGCCTTGCCGGTGGAGTTATCCACAAGCGTGGCCCGCAGCCTGGCGCGGATCGAAGACTTGGGCGCAGTGGCGGTGGACCCGGCGGCGATTCCCATGGCCGAGGCCGAGTTCATCCTGTCCGGGGGCAACGGGGTCAAGGACTGGGCGCTGTTCCATCGCGCGGCCCAGGCCCTGGGGGCCACCGAGGGCGCCTCGCGGGTGGCGGTGGACGACGGCTTCATGCCCCGCGACCGCCAGGTGGGCGCCACCGGTACCTGGGTGACCGCGCGGGTCTACGTGGCGGTGGGGATCTCCGGGGCGATCCAGCATCTGCAGGGCATCGGCGCCTGCGACAAGGTGGTGGCGATCAACATGGACCCGGGCTGCGACATGATCAAGCGCGCCGACCTGGCGGTGATCGGCGACAGCGCCGCGATCCTCGAGGCGCTGATCGCCGCCGTCGAAGCCTACCGCAGCGCCGCCAAGCGCGATGCGGCTTGAGGGAGCACTCATGAACAGTCATGTAATCAGCCTGGTCTCCATCGGCGCGCACCCGACCTCCGGTCGGCCACGGCGTGCCGAACAAGACGCCAGGGCCGTGGAACTGGGCCTGCAACTGGCCGGTGGACAACTGCAGGTGCTGCACGCCGGCGACGCCGCCGAGCCGGCCCTGCGCGCCTACCTGGGCATGGGCCTGGAGCAGTTGCATGTGCTGGAGCAGCCGGCCGGCGCCGATGCCTTGCCAGCCTTGGCCCAGTACCTGCGCCATGCCGGGGCCCAGGTGGTGTTGACTGGCAGCCAGGCGGAAACCGGCGAAGGCTCGGGCATGCTGCCGTTCCTGCTGGCCGAGAACCTGGGCTGGCCGCTGGTGGTGGGGCTGGCCCAGGTGGAATCCCTGGAAGATGGCGTGGCCCATGTGCTGCAGGCCTTGCCCCGTGGCCAGCGGCGCCGGCTCAAGGTGCGCCTGCCGTTCCTCGCCACTGTGGATAACGCCGCGCCCAAGCCTCGCCAGAGTGCCTATGGCCCGGCGCGGCGCGGGGTGTTGCGCGCCGACCAGGTCATGGTGGTGGAGGACGAGCTGTTCACCGGCGCCAGCCTGCAGCCGGCCAGGCCACGGCCCAAGCGCTTGAAGGTGATCAAGGCCAAGAGCGGCGCCGACCGCATGAAGGCCGCCACCGCCAAGGCCAGCGGCGGCACCGGCCAGGTGCTCAAGGACCTCAGCGCGCAAGCCGGGGCCGAGGCCATCTTCAAGTTGTTGCTGGAAGAGGGGGTGCTCCGCTAGGGCGGCACCCGCCGCACTAGCGCTATCGCGAGCAATCGAGTGTCGACCGGCTGTTCCTGGGGGAGCCTGGCTTGCAGGCCTGTCTCCACGGTTACTCACAATCCCTGTGCGCGGCTCTGTGGATAAGATGTTCGCGCCTTGCTCCAACCCACGCCAGCCAAGCCCTCCAGCCATCTGTATGAAATTTGACCAGGCTAACTTATGGTTTTTCCTGGCTTTTTTCCGCGCTGTCGAACCCCTCAAGGGACAGTTGTACACAGCAGTTGCCCCCAAAGTCTGTTGGCCGATCTGTGGATAAGGTGTTCGCCTCGCGCTGTAGGCCATGTGTAGCAAGGCTTTCAGGCTTTTGTTCAAAAATTGATCAGAGGCGCGTCAAACGCTTGTTTTTGCCTAACCTATGGATTTTCCTGGGAATCCCCAAGGAAATATCCCCATCCCCGGTGCACTTGCCCACAATTGCTGTGGGCCAAGATGTGGATAAGTTGTTCGCCAACCGCTACGGGCCTTGTAATTCATAGCGTGTACGGCAATAGATCAAATTTCATACAGTTCTAATGACCGCCTTGACAGTGGCAAGCGGCCTGACTTGACTGATGCCACTAGGACCGGCTCGTTACTTATCCACACCCGGCCCAGGGAGTGCAGGCAATGGACTGTCATCTACCACGGGCTTCCAACGGCGGGACCTTCCCCCGGCGCACCCGCCGCCGTGCCGCCAACCAGCGCGCACGCCTATAGCCCCAGTGGCTGTTCGATCCCGACACTGCTTTCCACGGTTTGCGTTTCTGGCGCAGCGGCCGGCCCGTGCGGCTGCCTGCGTGATCGGCTGCACCTGAAGGAAGCGACCATAGAGTCGCCCCATCTGCCTGAGAGGAACCCCGCCATGACTCGGATCGCCACCCCCATCAGCGAGATCCAGGAACACTACGACGTCGTCGTCATCGGCTCCGGCTATGGCGGCGGCATCGCCGCTTCGCGGTTGTCCCGGGCCGGGCGCCGGGTGTGCCTGCTGGAGCGTGGGCGAGAGATTCGCCCCGGGGAGTTTCCCAACACCCTGGCCAGCGCCACCGAGGAGTTGCAGGTGCACGATCCCGATGGGCATATCGGTTCGCGCACCGGCTTGTTCGACCTGCATGTCAACGCCCAGCAGAACGTGGTGGTGGGTTGCGGCCTGGGCGGCACCTCGTTGATCAACGCCAACGTCGCCCTGGAGCCCGAGCCCGGGGTGTTCGATGACCCACGCTGGCCCCAGGCGGTGCGCGACCACCGCGACACCTTGCTCAAGCAGGGTTTCGCCCTGGCCCGGGAGATGCTCAAGCCCAATCCCTATCCCGATTCGGCGCCGGCCCTAGACAAGCTCAAGGCCCATCGCAAGTCCGCGGACTACCTCAAGCAAGGCGCGCATTTCTACAAGCCGCCGATCAACGTGACCTTCAACAAGCTGCCCAACAACCTCAACCATGTCGGGGTCGAGCAACTGCCCTGCAACCAATGCGGCGACTGCGTCTCGGGTTGTAACAACAAGGCCAAGAACACCACCTTGATGAACTACCTGCCCGACGCCTGCAACCACGGCGCCGAGATTTTCTGCCAGGCCCAGGTGCGCCACCTGGAGCGTGATGGCGATGGCTGGATCGTGCACTTCCAGTACCTGGATAGCGGTCGCGAGAAGTTCTCGGCGCCGACCCTGTTCGTCAAGGCCGATATCGTCGTGCTGTCCGCCGGCACCCTGGGTTCCACCGAGATCCTCCTGCGCTCGCGGGCCAAGGGCCTGGCCACCTCGGCCCAGCTGGGCGAGCACATGAGCGGCAACGGCGACATCCTCGGTTTCGGCCATAACTGCGAGCAACCGATCAACGGCATCGGCTTCGGCACTCATCCGGCCAGCGAGTTGAAACCCGTGGGCCCGTGCATCACCTCGGTGATCGACATGCGCACCGAAGGCGATCGCACCAGCCGCATGGTCATCGAGGAAGGCTCGATCCCCGGTGCCCTCGGCCAGGCCATGGTGCCGAGCATGGCGCTGTTCGCCAGCACCCTGGGCCAGGCCACCGACAACAGCTTGAGCGGCAAGCTGGGCTACAAGGAACGCGAGGCCGAAAGCTTCCTGCGCGGGCCCTACCATGGCGCCCTGCACAACATGCAGACTTACCTGATCATGAGCCACGACAACGGTCGCGGGCGCATGCTGCTGGACGCCCAGGACCAGTTGCGCATCGACTGGCCGGGCGTGGGCGAGCAGCCCAACGTGGTGCTGGGCAACCAGCGCCTGCTGCAGAGCACCCGGGCCCTGGGCGGGGTCTGGGTGGAGAATCCGATCTGGACCCGGCTGCTCAAGCACAGCATCGTCTCGGTCCATCCCCTGGGCGGCTGCGTGATGGGCGAGGACGCGAGCCAGGGCGTGGTCAACCACAAGGGCCAGGTGTTCAGCGGCACCCAGGGCACCGATGTCTACCCCGGGCTCTATGTGGCCGATGGCGCGGTGATTCCCACCTCCCTGGCGGTCAATCCGCTGCTGACCATCTCGGCGGTGAGCGAGCGCACCATGCAACTGCTGGCCGAGGACCGCGGCTGGAAGATCGACTACCGCCTGCCCTCGGCCCCTGGCAAGCCGGCTGTGGCGCCGACCCTGGGCGTGCAGTTCACCGAGACCATGAAGGGTTTCTTCTCCACGGCCTTCACCCAGCCCCAGGGCACCGACCTGGCGCTCTATCAAGCGGCGGCCAAGCGCGGCGAAGAGCAGAACTCGTCCATCGAATTCACCCTGACCATCACCGCCGCCGACCTCAACCGGATGATCAAGGAGCGCGAGCACGCCGCGACCCTGGTGGGCACCCTGGAGGCGCCGATGCTGTCGCCTCAGCCCTTGGTGGCCAGCCATGGGGTGTTCAACCTGTTCGAGCAATACCAGCAGCAAGTGGGCGTGCGGCACATGAACTACGACATGCGCCTTCGCGCCGAGGACGGCAGCGACTATTACTTCAGCGCCTTCAAGACCGTGCCCGAGGACCACGGCGTGGTGAACATCTGGCCCGACACCAGCACGCTCTACGTGACCCTGTACCGGGGCCAGGACAAGAACGGGCCGGTGCTGGGCTCGGGCGTGATGCACATCCAGCCTGCGGATTTCGCCCGGCAAATGACCACCATGAAGGTGCTCAACGCCCGCAACGAGCGTGAGCGCATCGAGGCCCTGGCACGTTTCGGCCAGTTCTTCGCCGGGATCCTCTGGGAAAGCTACGGCGGGGTGTTCGCCGGCGATATCTACTTCAATCCCGACGCTCCGCCACGGGTCAAGCGGCCGCTGGCCGCGCCGGTGCCGAGCGTGCAGTTCTTCGAGACCGAAGACCGCGTGCAACTGCGCCTGACCCGCTACCGGGCCGGCGGCAAGGGCCCGGTGATGCTGGTCCATGGCCTGGGCGTGGGCTCCAGCATCTTTTCCACCGACACCATCCAGACCAACCTGCTGGAGTACCTGTGCAAGTACGGCTATGACGTCTGGCTCCTGGATTTCCGGGTCAGCATCCTGTTGCCGGCCAGCAAGCAGGAGTGCAATGGCGACCAGATCGCCGCCTACGACTTCAAGGCCGCCATCGCCCAGGTCCGCGAGGCCACCGGCGCCCGGGACGTGCAATGCGTGGTGCACTGCTATGGCGCCACCACCTTCTTCATGTCGCTGCTGGCGGGCCTGGAGCATGTGCGCTCGGTGGTCTGCTCGCAGGTCGCCGCCGACACCGTGGTGGCTACCGCCACCGGGATCAAGGCCGGGTTGCACTTGCCGGGCATGCTCGACGCCATCGGCATCAAGTCGCTGACGGCCTATGCCGACAGCAAGGAAAGCTGGTTCAACAAGCTCTACGACAAGGCGCTCAACGGTTATGCGCGGATCGAGGCCCAGGGCTACTGCACCAACCCGGTGTGCCATCGCATCACCTTCATGTACGCCTCGCTGTATCGCCACGACACCCTCAACCAGAACCTGCACGACAACCTGCACGAGCTGTTCGGCGAGTCCAATATCCAGACCTTCGAGCACCTGGCGCTGATCTGTCGCAAGGGCCACCTGGTGGACTTCAAGGGACAGGACGTCTACATGCCGCATTTCGATCGGCTGAAGCTGCCGATCTGCTTCATCAGCGGCGCCGACAACCAGTGCTACCTGCCGCTGAGCACCCAGAAGACCTACGAGCGCCTGTGCCAGTTGCATGGCCCCGAGTTGTTCAGTCGGCATGTGGTGCCGGGCTATGGGCATATCGACTGCATCTTCGGCCAGAACGCGGTGGTGGATGTGTACCCGCTGATCCTCGCGCACCTGGAGAAGACCGCCCTGGGTTGAGCCTCCTGGCACGCCGCTTTCCGAGCGGCAGAAAGGGCCGTTGATCGAATACATGAAGACCCTGGGAGGCGAGCAACCCGTGCCGCCGCAGGGCTATCAGGAGGGACACCGCTATGTCACTGGCAAGTAGTGTGGAAGAGGAGTTCGGCCGGATGAAAGCCCAGGTCGATGGCCTGGTCGCCCGGTTCGACCTGGCCTGGAAGAATCTGCGCAACCAACTCGAGCCCAAGGAGCTGCAAGCCATCCTCGACCTGGTACAGCGCGCCCACGACCAGGCGCAATACGCCATCGCCCACGGCGACTTGCCGCCGGGCCAGCCGCCGGTGCCCTGGGAGCTGGCCCATGGCCTGTCGGTGCTGCACCTGGGCGCGGCCCAGCCCCTGCCACAATCGGTGGACCAGCTGGCGACCCAGGTGCTCAAGGACGGCAGCCTGCTGGGCTGTCGCAAGTGGGAGCTGCTGGACCTGAAATGGAGCGAAGCCCTGGTGGCCTGGATCGAGAACCTGCGCGACCACGCCACCTTCGGCACCACCCCGGCGTTGCTGCAGATCCCCGATGAGGTCCTGCTGGACCTGGCCGGGGATTGGGGCACCGGCTACTTCGAGCCCCAGTCGGCGGCGCAGCGGGTGGCGGACCTGATCACCGCGGACCAACCGCAGGTGACCATCCACCTGGGCGATGTGTACTACGCCGGTACCGACAGCGACGAGCGAAACAACCTGGCGTCCTGGCCCATGGGCAGCAAGGCCTCGTTCAGCCTCAACTCCAACCATGAGATGTACAGCGGCGCCCATGGCTACTTCGACGAGATCCAGACGCTGTTCCCGGACCAGCAGGGCACCAGCTATTTCGCCCTGTTCAACACCCACTGGCTGATCATTGGCCTGGACAGTGCCTACGCCTCCGATGAGATGCAGCTGTACATGGACGGCAACCTCAATGCCGTCCAGGAACAATGGCTCAGCGACCTGATGGCCAGTCACGGCCAGGGCCGCAAGATCATCCTGCTCAGCCATCACCAGGGCCTGGACATCACCGGCAAGACCCCGACCGCGCTGTACGGCCAGGTGTGCAAGGCCCTGGGCAATCGCGTGCCGGACTATTGGTACTGGGGACACCTGCACAACGGTATTTTCTACGCGCCCAAGACCGATCCCCAGGGCATGGGGGTGATGAACGGGCGTTGCGTCGGCCACGGGGCGATCCCCTATGGTGATGCCAGCGAGCTGGATCACGCGCCTGGGGTGTTGTGGTCGGAAACCCAGAAAGCCGGAGATGCCAACTACCCGCTGCGGGTGCTCAACGGTTATGCCCGGGTGAGGCTGCAGGGGGCGCAGATCACCGAACAGTTCGTCAGCGAGAAAGGCACGGTGCGCTGGCCCCTGGTGTGATACCACGGATGTGGCGGCTACAGAGGCGAATCATGTAGCCGCTGCCGAGCTTGCGAGGTCTTCAGGATCTGCGGTCGCGCGCAGCTCAGCCGGTGACCGGCACGCCCTTGAGGTAGGGCGCCGGTTCGGCGCCGAGGTTGTTGAGCAGGCGCTCGCTGTACCAGTCGATGAAGTTGACCACGCCGAACTCGTAGGTCTTGGAGTAGGGCCCGGGCTGGTAGGCGGTGGAGTTGATGCCGCGCTGGTTCTCCTCGGCCAGGCGCCGGTCCTGGTCGTTGGTGGCGTCCCACACCTGGCGCATGCGCTCCACGTCGTAGTCCACGCCTTCCACGGCGTCCTTGTGCACCAGCCACTTGGTGGTGACCATGGTTTCCTGGGCGCTGATCGGCCACACCGTGAACACGATGATGTGGTCGCCCATGCAGTGGTTCCACGAATGGGGCAGGTGCAGGATGCGCATCGAACCCAGGTCCGGGTTCTTGATCCGGCCCATGAGTTTCTTGCAGCCCTGCTTGCCGTCCAGGGTCATGGACACGGTGCCCTTGAGCAGCGGCATGCGCACGATACGGTTGCGCAGGCCGAAGCTGGCGTGGGCGTAGGGGATCTTCTCGGCTTCCCAGGCGGCGGCGGAGGCGGCTACGTGGTCCTTGAAGGCCTGGTCGGCCCGTGGGTCGGTGACGTCGTCCCATTCCAGCAGGGTCTTGAGCAACTCCGGGTGCGAGGCATTGCAGTGGTAGCACTCGCGGTTGTTCTCCAGCACCAGTTTCCAGTTGGCCTTTTCCATCAAGGTGGTCTGCACCGCCACCTTGGTGTTCTCCATGTCGTAGGGCTCCATGTAGTGGGCCAGGGTCGCCAGGAAGTCATCGATGGCCGGCGGGTTCTCGGCCAGCGAGATGAAGATGTAGCCACCGGCGGTCTTCACCTGCACCGGCTTGAGGCTGTACTGCTTCATGTCGAAATCGGCGCCCATCTCGGTGCCGGCGAACAGCAGGCGGCCGTCCACTTCGTAGGTCCACTGGTGGTAGGGGCAGACCAGCTTGGCCACCTTGCCCTTGTCGCTGGTGCACAGGCGCGAGCCGCGGTGCCGGCAGACGTTGTGGAAGGCGTGGACCACGCCGTCGGCGCCGCGGATGACGATGATCGGGTTCTTGCCGATCTGCAGGGTGATGAAGTTGCCCTTGGCGGGAATCTCCGAGGTCATGCCGGCGATCAGCCATTCCTTGTGGAAGATCTCCTGCATGTCGATGTCGAACAGCCTTTGGTCGCAGTAGAAGGGTTGCGGCAGGGAGAAGGTCCGCTCGCGCTCCTGCAGCATCTGCGCGGTGGCCTTGCGTGCGGGTTCCAGTGGATCGCCCAGGCTCAGGGTGGTGACGTCCATCGTTCAGGTCCTCATGGCCGTTCGGTGCGGCCGGCGTATTAGGGAGTGGCTACGGTCGGTGCTACGCAAGTCACGAAAAAGCAGCGGTTGTCGTGGGGCCGAGTGTGGGTCCGCAGGCGCCACGAACCTTATCCATGGGCGACATGGCCCAATCTGTTCCCGACGCCGTAGGCCCTGTAGCCGGGGCCTGGTCGCGATAAGCATGTGAATGTCGCGGATAGGTAAACAGGCCCTGGGCGCCTTACGCAGAATCGCTGGCAAGACGCCGACAGTCGGCCGTGGAGAACAGCATGTCCAATACCTTCCTCAACCCGGTAACCACCCAGACCTGGGCCAATGGTCGGCACATCGTCCGTTGCGTCAAAGTCATCCAGGAAACCTGGGACGTACGGACCTTCTGCTTCATGGCCGACCAGCCGATCATGTTCTTCTTCAAGCCGGGGCAGTTCGTCACCCTGGAGCTGGAGATCGAAGGCCAGCCGGTGATGCGTTCCTACACCATCTCCAGCTCGCCGTCGGTGCCCTACAGCTTCTCGGTGACCATCAAGCGCGTGCCCGGCGGCAAGGTCTCCAACTACCTGCACGACACCCTGCACGAAGGCCAGGAACTGGCGGTGCACGGGCCGGTGGGGTTGTTCAACGCCATCGACTTCCCCAATCCGAAGATCCTCTACCTCAGCGGCGGGGTCGGCATCACCCCGGTGATGTCCATGGCGCGCTGGTTCTACGACACCAACGGCAATGTCGACATGGTGTTCATCCACAGCGCCCGCTCGCCCAAGGACATCATCTACCACCGCGAGCTGGAGCACATGGCGTCGCGGATCGACAACTTCAGCCTGCACCTGATCTGCGAGCGCCACGGCCTGGGCGAGCCCTGGGCCGGTTATCGCGGCTACCTCAACCACAAGATGCTGGAGCTGATGGCGCCGGACTTCCTCGAGCGGGAGGTGTTCTGCTGCGGCCCCACGCCCTACATGAATGCGGTCAAGCGCCTGTTGGAGGCCGCCGGCTTCGACATGACCCGCTACCACGAGGAGTCGTTCGGCGCGACGCCGGCCGATGCCCGGGCCGATGCGGTGGAACAGGCCGAGCAAGCCGCCGAGGCGCCGGAAGTGGATGCCGCCGACCTGCACCAGGTGGAATTCACCGCGTCGGGCAAGAGCATCCGCGTGGCCCCGGGGGAGACCGTGCACGCGGCGGCGGCCAAGCTTGGCCTGATGATTCCCAAGGCCTGCGGCATGGGCATCTGCGGCACCTGCAAGGTGCTCAAGCTGGGGGGCGAGGTGGAGATGGAGCACAACGGCGGGATCACCGAGGAAGACGAAGCCGAAGGCTACATCCTGTCGTGCTGCAGCGTGCCCAAGGGCGATGTGCGCGTGGAGTTCTGAGCCTCATAAGGGCGGCTGAGGTGGCGAGGGGCATGCACGGGCGCAAGCCCCTCGCCGGACGGATCAGGCGCTCATCACGGTGCGGATGTCCGCCGCTAGTTCGCGCACGCGCTCTTCCTCGGTGTCCCAGGAGCACATGAAGCGCGCGCCGCCCTTGCCGATGAAGGTGTAGAAGCGCCAGCCCCGGGCGGCCAGCGCGGCCAGGGCCGGTTCCGAGAGTTGCAGGAACACGCCGTTGGCCTGCACCGGGAACATCAGTTCCACGCCGGGGATGTCCTCCACCAGCTTGGCCAGCAGTTGCGCGCAGTGGTTGGCGTGGTGGCCGTACTTGAGCCAGGCATCGTTCTCCAGCAGGCCGACCCAGGGCGCCGAGAGGAAGCGCATCTTCGAGGCCAGCTGGCCAGCCTGCTTGCAGCGGTAGTCGAAGTCTTCGGCCAGCTTGTGGTTGAAGAACAGGATCGCCTCACCCACCGCCATGCCGTTCTTGGTGCCGCCGAAGCACAGCACGTCGACCCCGGCCTTCCAGGTCAGGTCCGCCGGCGAGCAGCCGAGGAAGGCGCAGGCGTTGGAGAATCGCGCGCCGTCCATGTGCAGGTTCAGGCCCAGTTCCTTGCAGGTGTCGCTGATGGCGCGTACTTCTTGCGGGGTGTAGACGCTGCCGACCTCGGTGGCCTGGGTCAGGGTCACGACCCGGGGCTTGGGGTAGTGGATGTCCTGGCGCTTGAGGGCCACTTCGCGGATCGAGGCCGGGGTGATCTTGCCGTTCTCGGTGCCGGCGATCAGCAGCTTGGAGCCGTTGGAGAAAAATTCCGGGGCGCCGCATTCGTCGGTCTCGACGTGGGCGGTTTCCGAGCAGATCACGCTGTGATAGCTCTGGCACAGCGACGACAGGGCCAGGGAGTTGGCGGCGGTGCCGTTGAAGGCGAAGAACACTTCGCAGTCGGTCTCGAACAGCCGGCGGAAATGATCCGCCGCGCGGGCGGTCCACTGGTCGTCGCCGTAGGCGCGGTCGTGGCCGTGGTTGGCCTGTTCCATGGCGGCCCAGGCCTCGGGGCAGATACCGGAGTAGTTGTCGCTGGCGAATTGTTGGCTCTTGTCGGTCATGGCCGGCTTCCGTATGAGAGGGTTCCGTGGTCGATCATGGTGCGCACTTTACCCAAGAATAACGACCCCGCACACGCTCTGTTAGCGAGTAATAATGCATGGCACATGAGGATTTATGCGTGACGCGACATTGATGCCCGTGCCCTTGCCGCGCGACAGCGCACTGGATGCGCTGAAGTGGCTGGCGCTGTTGAGCATGGTCCTGGATCACCTGCGCTACGTGGGCCTGGAACTGGACTGGCTGTATGTGCCCGGACGCCTGGCGTTTCCCTGGTTCTGCCTGGCGATGGCGGCCAATCTTCGGCGCGTCGGCACTGCGCAGCGGACCGGGCAGTGGCGCTACCTGGGGTGGCTGCTGGCCTTCTGCGGGCTCAGTGAAATTCCCTACCGGCTGTTCGTTCCCGAGCCCGACACCCTGAACGTGCTGCCGACCCTGGCCCTGGGATTGCTGGTGGCGCGGGGCTGGCAGCGGCGTAGCGGTCTTGACCTGGTTTTGGGGGTGATGGCCCTGGGGGTGGCGTTGGGGTTTTCGCGGTGGCTGATGTTCGGTGCGTTCGGGGTGCTGCTGCCATTGGCCTTGCTGTTAGTGCTGCGTCGGCCCTGGTATTTCGCCGTGCTGCCGGGGGTGTTGTGCCTGGTGGGCAACCAGTGGGAGGTGCTGTTTGCGGCGGTGCGCCTGGGCAATCCGCTGGCGGATTGGGGGGTGGTAGCTTGCCTGCTGGCACCGGGGCTGGGGATGTGGCTGTTGCGGGGGATGCGTGGTGGAGGGTGGGTGCCGGCGATACGGCGGTGGGCCTATTGGTTGTATCCGGGGCATTTTTTGGTGTTGTTGGGGGTGAGGCAGGTGTTGGGGTGATGGGGGCGCTTCGGGGCCTTGGCGACCTTGGCGGCCTGGTAGCCGGCCAGGTGTTCTGGGGGTTGCATGTATATCCGGCGCTGCGGGTGTAGCGGCTGGCGGTTTCGCCCTTACGGCGAGTCCCTTTTGTCAGTCGCCCGGGGTGCCGGCCCAGACAAAAGGAACCAAAAGGTCTTGCCCCCACGTCCGGCCGCTCGCTGCGCTCGGGTTCCCTCGTTCCGGTACTTCTCAGGGGGCATCGCTTCCAGCGATGTCCTCGACTGCGTCGAGGGGCGCTGCGCGCCATTCCCCTGATAAGCACCTGC
>NZ_JBJJLO010000023.1:0-67123 GCF_046230915.1 Pseudomonas sp. KCJK8993 | reverse complement strand
TCAGGGTGTTCTGGCTGCCGCTCTTGATATGCGCGCCACAGACCATCTTGCTTTGCAGTCGCGCAGCGGGCTTGCCCTTGATGGTGACCTTGGCGCTGCCTTCGGCGATCAGCACCGGAAACGGCCAGGGCGGATGGTTGAACGGCAGGCCATTGCACGAGGATGAACTGTCCTGGCAGGCGCGCATCGCCTGGCGCCGGTTGATATAGACATTGAAGCTGCCCTCCACCAGCACCCCCGTGGTGGGCTCGGGCAGGTTGAAGAGGGTGCTCAGGCCCTTGACGATCTGGAACATCGACAGGCCGCCGGCGGCGATCGAACCGGCGAGGATCACCGCCGCCACCCCGCCGGTGGCCGCCGTGGCGGCGATGATCGCCGCGCCGATCAAGGCACCGGCCACCGCCCCGGCCACCATGGCCGCGACCCCGAAACCGTGGGCGATTTCATCGCCAAGGCGTGCTGCGGCCAATGCATCCATTGCGTCTATCCGACTCCCTTGCCGCCCTGAAGGCCCGGGATATGAGCCTCGCCAGAGCCTAGTGGTATTTGCGCCTTGGGCACGCCGGCACAGGGTGAATTCAAGCAGTATTTGGCAAAACCGTGGGCACTATCCTCAATTGGCCAGCAATCGAGAAGCCGGCCGCGGCTGTTCGCGGGCATCGTGGGTACAGGCGACGAAGTCTTCCTGGTGCAGGATCACCAGGGCCAGCAGCGAAGCGACCCCGGTCGCCACGTAGAAGTACCAGGGCGCACTGATGTCGCCGGTGACCTTGATCAGCCAGGTGGAAATCAGCGGTGCACTGCCACCGAACGCCGCCACCGGGATGTTGTAGGCCACCGCGATGCCGGTGGAACGGACGCGCGTCGGCAGCAACTCGCTCATCAGCGCGTAGGTCGAGGAGGCATACAAGCCGAACAGGATCGCCACCGCCATCAACGGCCAGAACAACGTAGCCGGCGTTGCCGTGGGCGCGGCCTTGAAGAACCAGTACATGGCCAGGGTCGCCAGCACGCCGATCACCATCAGGAACGGCTTGCGCCCGTAGCGGTCGGTGAAGGCGCCGCCGAAAGGCATCACCAGCGCCGCGGCAAGGCTGGCGACGAACACGTAGAGCAAGGTGGTGCCGCTGTCGAACTTCAAGGTGTTGGACATGTAGGTCGAGGCGAACGTCAGCACCAGGTAGAAGATCGAGCTGTGCAGGGTAATGATGAAGAACACCAGGGCGATCGCCCGCTTCCACTGCCAGACCTCGCGCAGCGGCGCCTTGGATGTCTGCCCCGCTTCGACCAGGGCCAGGAACTCCGGGCTGTCCTCCAGCTTCAGGCGGATGTACAGCGAGATCACGCCCAATGGCCCGGCGATCAGGAACGGGATACGCCAGCCCCAGTCCTGCATCACCTCGGCGCCCAGGGTCCAGGTCATGCCATTGGCCACCGCACCGCCCAGCAACAGCCCGAGCACGGCGGTGACCATCAGCCAGCAAGTGGCGAAACCCCGGCGGCCCGGGCCGGCGTACTCGGAAATGAAGCTGGTGATGGTGCCGATCTCGCCCCCGGCGGAGAAGCCCTGCACGCAGCGGATCAGGATCAGGAGGATCGGCGCGGCGATACCGATGCTGGCGTAGGTCGGCAGCAGGCCCAGCAGGCAGGTGGAAGCGGACATCAGCACCAGCACGGTGATCAGGGTCTTGCGCCGGCCGATCTTGTCGGCCAGGGGACCGAAGCACAGGCCGCCCAGGGGCCGGATGAAGAAACTCAGGGCAAAGGCGGCGAAGCTCGCCAGCAGGCTGCTGGTGGGGTCGTCGGAAACGAAGAAGGCCTTGCCGATGTACAGGGCCAGAAAACCGTAGACGCCGTAGTCGTACCACTCGATCAAGTGGCCGGAAGTGGCGCCGATGAAGGCCCGGCGCCGCTGGCGCCGGGGGTTGGAAGGTGGCACGCCCATGTCGGGGACTCCTGTCGTGGTGCTATCCATGAAAAAACCTTGTGTCAGAACTCGGCCAGGGCCTGGGAAGGGTCCTTGAGCCACTGGCGCAGGCGGGTCTTGAGGATCTTGCCGTAGCTGTTCTTCGGCAGCTCGGCGCAGAACAGGTACTTGCGCGGCTTCTTGAACGAGGCCATGCGTTCCACGAACCACTGGCCGAGGGCCAGTTCATCGAGGCTCGCCGGTGAGCGCGCGACCACGAAGGCCACCACCGACTCGCCCCACTCGGCGTCGGCCTCGCCTACCACGCAGACCTCGAACACGCCGGGGTGCTGCATCAGCACTTCCTCGACTTCCCGCGGGTAGATGTTGCTGCCGCCGGAAATGATCACGTCCTTGCAGCGGTCGGTCAGGGTCAGGTAACCCCGCCCATCGAGGAAACCCACATCGCCGGTACGCAGCCAACCGTCTACCAGGGCGGCCTGGGTAGCTTGCGGATTGTTCCAGTAGCCCTGCATCACCGGCGCCCCGCGCACGGCGATCTCTCCCGGTTCGCCGGGCGCCAGGGGCTGACCCGAGGCATCCAGGACCCGCACTTCGACGCAGGCCTGGGCCCGCCCGACCGAAGCGGCGATGGCCGGCCAGTCGGCCTGGTCACGGTCGGCGATGGTCTCCCGGGACAAGGCGGTGATGGTCATCGGGCATTCGCCCTGGCCGTAGATCTGCACCAGTCGTGGGCCGAAGGTATCCAGGGCCGCGGTCAGGTCCGCCAGGTACATCGGGCCGCCGCCGTAGACGATGGTCTTGATCCCCTGCCCGGCGTACCCCTGCTGCCGCGCCTGCTCCACCATGCGCTTGACCATGGTCGGCGCGGCGAACAGGCTGACCTGTCCCAGCTCCTGCGCCAGCTCGAACAGCTCCTGCGCCTGGAAGCCCCGGGACGCCGGCACCACGTGCCGGGCGCCACAGCGTACGTGGATGAAGTTGTACAACCCGGCGCCATGGGACAACGGCGCGGCGTAGACCACCGCGTCGTCCGCCGAGACCGGGTCGACATCCAGCGGGTAGCACAGGGACATGGCCAGCAGGTTGCCGTGGGACAGCATCACCCCCTTGGAACGCCCGGTGGTGCCGGAGGTATAGAACAGCCAGGCCAGGTCGCTGTCCTGTCGCGGGCAGGGTTCCAGGAGCTCGGCACCTGGCGCCTCCGCAGGCAGGGCCGCGGCTACCGCCAGCTCGCGACAGCCCTCTGGCAACGACGCACCGTCGAAGACCCGGCCGTCGTCGGTGTAGATCAAGCGTGCCCCGGCATTGCCGGCGATCCAGGCGGCCTCCAGGGCGTGCAGCTTGTGGTTGATCGGCACCGCCACCGCCCCGCTCCACCAGATGGCGTACAGCAGCTCGAGGTAGGCGCAGCTGTTCTTCAACAGCAGCGCCACCCGTTCGCCGGGAACGATCCCATGCTGTTGGCGCAGCTCCAGGGCCCGGTCGCGGGCCCTGGCGGCAAACGCCTGGTAGTCGGCAACCTGCCGGCTACCCTCGAACAGCGCCGCGCGCTGCGGCCAGCGTTGGGCCGCGTCGAGCAGCCATTGGGCGATATTCATCCTCAGGTCCTGACCGCTTGCAGCACGCTGGCATAGTTGGCCACGGCCATGCCGCCCATGTTGAACAGCAGGCCGAATTCCGCGCCGGGCACGCCCAGGCCAATGGGTTCGCCGACCAGCTGGGCAAAGCCCAGCGCATGCATCGACACCCCCGTGGCCCCCACCGGGTGCCCCTTGGCCTTGAGCCCGCCGGACAGGTTCACCGGCAGGCGCCCGCCCTGACGCACGATGCCGTCGTCGATGGCGCGGTGCCCTTCGCCCTTGGGCGCCAGGCCCATGGCCTCGTAGATCAGCAGTTCGGCGATGGTGAAGCAGTCATGGACCTCGGCGAAGCTCAGGTCGCCCAGGGTCACCCCGGACTCGCGCAGAGCGCCATGGATCGCCCGCTGCGGCCCCTCGAAGGCCAGCACATCGCGACTGGCCATGGGCAACAGGTCGTTGACCTGGACCATGGCGCGAATCGCTACCTGGCGCCGCATCGAGCGGGCGCGATGGGACGAGGCCAGGACGATCGCCGCCGCACCGTCGCTGATCAGCGAGCAGTCGGTCAGGCGCAGCGGCGGCGCGATCAGCGGGTTGCTCTGGGAGACGCTGTTGCAGTGTTCGAAGTCCATCAACCGGTGCATCTGCGCCAGGGGGTTGGCCATGGCGTTGGCGTGGTTCTTCACCGCGATCGCCGCCATCGAGGCCAGCGGGCTGTGGTAGCGCTCGGTGTACTGCTGCGCCACCTGGCCGAACAACTGGGCGAAGCTCAGGCCAGCCTCCCGCGTATCGTTCTGGTAACCGGCACCGGCCAGGGCCCGGGTGACCTCGGCGGTACTGTTGCTGGTCATTTTCTCCGCCCCCACCACCAGCACCAGTTCGGCGGCACCACTGCGGATCGCGTTGATCCCGGCCTGGATTGCCGCCGAACCGGAAGCGCAGGCGTTCTCGAAGCGGGTGGCGGGCTTGAAGCGCAATTGCGGATCGGCCTGGAGCATCAGCGAGGCGGGAAAACCATCCGGGACCAGGCCGGAGTTGAAGTGGCCGAGAAACAGTGCGTCGATCTCGGCGGCGTCGATCTCGGCGTCCGCCAGGGCTTCGCGCGTGACCTTGACGATCAGGTCTTCGAGGTTCAGGCCGTCCAGGCGACCGAAAGGACTGTGGGCGGCGGCGACGATGGATACGGAATCGTGGGTCATGGTGATTTTCTTCTGTCCTTGAAGCGAGGATTCCATAGAATGATCCAGCGCCCGAATCCCAAGCTAGTTGGGGCAACTACCTACTTCTGTAAGTAGTGCCCGCCCCGCGGCAAGTGCGCTGACCCCCTTGAGGCAGGATGCCCAATGACCCTACATACCCAGCGATTCCAGGACCTCGAGCGCCTGGCTTTCCAGGTTTCCCCCGCACCACAGTTGATCACCGGGCACCGACGGATCCTGGACTGCAACCAGGCCTTCGTCCGCCTGTTCGGCTATGAACGCGAGCACCTGCGTAACCACCTGACCTTGCTCCTGTATCCCTCGCACGCCGACTACCAGAGCATTGGCGAGCGCAGCGAACACTGGCTGCGCAGCGGCCCCAGCGACTCCTACAGCGACGAACGCTTCATGCAGCATCGCAATGGCGAGGTGTTCTGGGCCCGGGCCCAGGGGTTCTCCCTGACCCCGCTGGACCCGTTCGAACTGATGGTCTGGCACTTCGAGCGCCTGGATCGCCAGCCGGCGCCGTCGATCCGCCTGACCCCACGCGAACGGGAGATATCCCTGCATATCGTCAATGGCCTGACCTGCAAGGAAGTGGCGCGCCGGCTGGGCATCTCCCATCGCACCGTGGAAGTGCACCGCGCCCGGCTGATGAAGAAACTTCAGGCCAAGAACAGTGCGGAGCTGGTGTCGAAGATCATCTTCATCGGTTGAGGCGCTAGGCCAGCATCTGGCTGGCACTGATGCGCAACAATCGCAACGGGCCGACCCTGGCCCCCTGCACACTGCCACCCTCGTGCAGGATCTGGTTCACCGCATCCATCTCGGCGCTGCGGCCGGCGACCAACTGGTAAGTGCTGCTGGACAACTCGGCGGTGAAGCCCTGCTCGACGGTCCAGTAGGCCAGGGTCAGCGCGGCGGTAAAGTAATGCTGGCTTGCAACCGGTACCTGTACCTCTTCGTCGTTGTCGTCATAGACGATGAAATGCCCGGCGAAGGATGCCACCCCCAGGCGCTTGAGCATGGGCCAGCTCAGGGCCGCAGGCACGAAGGCGTTGAGTTTTTCGGCCACGATTGGCGAATAGCCCCGCTCCTGCAGCAGCTCGACGATCCGGTCCTCGTCGGCCTCGGGGTGGGCCCCCATGACTTGCAGGGCATCGAGCACGGCGCGGTGGGCGGTTTCATGAGCGACGTCGGGAGAACAATGGGCACAGTCTGGCGGGCAGGTATCGCTCATGACAGGTCGAAAATCCATATCGGTGGTGGAAAACGGGCGGCAGGGTAAACCCTTGGTCGCCCGGACTCCAGCACCTTGCTGGCGCTACTTGATCACCACCGGGTTTACCGGGGCGCCGCTGCCACCGACGATCTTCAACGGCGCGGCGGTGTAGAGAAAGGTCCACTGGCCATCGGCCGCGCAGTCCTCGGCCAGGTCCTCGAGCAGCACGATCTCGGTGAAGGCGATGCCCAGGTTGCGCATCAATGCGCAGTGCAGCGGGATCTGCACCCCCGACGCCGGGTCGGTGATCACCTCGTTGGCGATGGTATCGGTCACCAGGTTGGGGATCTCCATCTGGTCGAACCATTCCACCAACTCACGGCTGTAGGTCAGCCCCGGCTCCACCAGGTCCTTGAAGAACTCAGTCTTGCCGTACTCGTAGAAGGCACCCATGGAGCCGGTGCGAATGATCAGGATGTCGCGCTTCTGGATGGCCACGCCCTGGGCCTTGGCCGCGGCCAGCAGGTCCCGGTGGTCGAAGGTCTCGCCACGGCCCAGGTACTTCTTGCCCCGGTGGCGGGCCATGTCGATCAGCACCGCACGCCCCACGATCCCGCGCTCGGCGATCGGCAGCACGCTGGCCTTGGCCATGCCGCCCACCGTGGTGTTGGCGTCGTAACCGTTCCACAACTGGTTGTCGTACCAGGCATGGCCCAGGGCGTCGTACTGGGTCGAGCCCTGCAACTGCATGAAGATCACATCGTCGCAGTACTCGGCGCCACCGGTCATCGAGGGCTGCTTGCCGGCCTGGTAGTGGCTGCGATCCAGGGTATTGAAGCGCATGGACGGGCTGCGCGCCGGCCACATGGGATCGCCACCGGGATGGCCGATCTGCACTTGCAGGGTGAAGGTCTTGCCCTGGCGCACCGCGGCAACGCCACGCAACACCTCGGCCTGCTGCAGGTAATTGAGGGCGCCGACCTCGTCGTCAGGCCCCCACTTGCCCCAATTCCTGGGCAGGCCTTCGAGGAGTTTCGCGGTGTTGGGCTGGTTGTTGTTGTCGATCCCGCACATATCGATTGCACTCCGTAGCTTGGGTGGGTACCGCCGGATGCTCTCTATACACAACGTCCGCCATCGACTTCAAGGCAGGTGCCGGTAATGAAGGCCGCCTCATCGCTGGCCAGGTACAGGCAGGCATTGGCCACGTCCTGGGGCGTGGAGAAGCGTCCCAGGGGGATGCCAGCCATGAATTTCTCGCGGTTCTGCGGGGTGTCCGGCACGCCCATGAACTCACTGAGCAACGCCGTGGCGCCCACTACCGGGTTGACGCAATTGACCCGGATATTGTCCGGCCCCAGCTCGGCGGCCATGGTCTTGCTGATCACCACCACCGCGCCCTTGCTGCCGTTGTACCAGACCAACCCGGGCCGCGGCCGGACCGCCGCGGTGGAAGCGATGTTGACGAACACCCCGCCACCCTGCCCGCGAAAATGCGGGACGAAGTGCCTGGCACTCAGGTAGATGCTCTTGACGTTGACCGCGAACACCCGGTCGAACTCGGCCTCGTCCACCTCCAGCATCGGCCGGTTGCGGTGGGTGGTGCCGGCGTTGTTGACCACGATATCCAGGCCCCCGTACTGCTCCAGGGTGTCGCGCAACAGCGCCGCGACGCTGGCGTCCTCGGCCACATTGACCTGGACGAAATGGGCCTGCCCCCCGGCGGCACGGATCTCGTCCGCCACCCGTTGGCCGCCCGTGGCATTCAAGTCGGCGACGATCACTTGCGCCCCTTGACGGGCGAAGGTCTTGGCGATGCCTTCGCCGAAACCGGAACCGGCGCCGGTGACGATGGCTGTCTTGTTGGCTAGACGCATGGGAGTGACTCCTGATCTTGTTGTTGTGTGCCGCGGTGGCGGCTTTCAGTCGTGACGGATAGCGATGGTCTTCAAGGTGGTGAAGCCCAGCAGTGCCTCGAAGCCCTTTTCCCGGCCATAACCGCTGGCCTTGACCCCTCCGAAGGGCAACTCGACGCCACCGCCGGCGCCATAGTTGTTGATGAACACCTGGCCGCAGCGCAGCTTGTGGGCCATGCGCATCTGGCGCGCGCCGTCACGGGTCCAGACCCCGGCCACCAGGCCGAAGGCGCTGTCGTTGGCCAGGCGGATGGCGTGGGCCTCGTCCTCGAAAGGCATGACCGCCAGCACCGGGCCGAAGACCTCTTCCCGGGCCAGGCGGCTGTCGGCCGGTACATCGCGAAACAGCACGGCCTCCTGGAAAAAACCAGCGTTGCCAGCCTCGGGCACTACCACGCCACGGGCCGCCACCGGAATCCCCGCGGCCTCGGCTTCGCGCACGAACTCACGCACCTGTCGCAGCTGCTTCTGGTTGATCAGCGGCCCCATGTCCAGGTCCAACTCCGAGGGGCCGGCGCGCAACTGGCTGAAACCCTGGGCCAGGCGCTCCAGCAGGGGCTCGTAGAGGCTGCGTTCCACCAGCAGGCGACTGCCGGCGGAGCAGGTTTGCCCGCAGTTCTGCACGATGGCGTTGATCAATACCGGTAATGCGCGCTCCACGTCGGCGTCGGCGAAGACGATCTGTGGCGACTTGCCGCCCAGCTCCAGGGTCACCGGGCAATGGCGCTCGGCGGCGGCCTTGGCTACCAGGGCGCCGGTACCGGTAGAGCCGGTGAAGGAAATATGCGCCACCCCGGGATGAGCGCACAGGGCTGCGCCGGCCTCATGGCCATAACCGCTGACCACGTTCACCGTGCCCTTGGGAAACCCGACCTCGGCGGCCAGTTCCGCCAGCCGCAGCAGGGACAGGCTGGCGTCCTCGGCCGGCTTGATCACGCAGGCATTGCCTGCGGCCAGGGCCGCGCCGACGCTGCGCCCGAAGATCTGCATCGGGTAGTTCCAGGGAATGATGTGCCCGGTCACGCCATGGGGCTCGCGCACGCTCAGCACGGTGTAACCGGCCTGGTAGGGCAGGGTCTGGCCGTGAAGCTTGTCGGCAGCGCCGGCGTAGTACTCGAAGTAGCGCGCCAGGGCCGTGGCATCGGCCCGGGCCACCTTGAGCGCCTTGCCGGTATCCCGGGCCTCGATCTGCGCCAACTGCTCGTGGTGCTCCAGCACCGCGGCACCGAGACGGGCCAGCAAGCGCCCGCGCTCCAGGGCCGAAAGAGCGCCCCAGGGGCCGTCGAAGTTCTCCCCCAGGGCCCGCTGTGCTGCGCTCACCGCCAGGTCGATATCTTCGGCGGTGCCCCGGGCGATGCGGGCATAGGTGGCGCCGCTACTGGGGTCCAGTACCGGGATGTCCTCGCTCCAGGACGAGGCCTGCCATTGGTTGTCGATGTAGTGTCCGTGCTGCATGTTCAGCTCCCCTCCAGGCATTCGGCGATGGCACGCCCGACTTCCACGGTGCTGGCGGTACCGCCCATTTCCCGGGTACGCGGACCGTCTGCGAGTACGCTCTCGATGCTTTGTACGACGGCGGCGGCCGCCCGTTGGTAAAGCTCGTCGCCCTGACCCAGGTGCTCGATCATCAACGCTGCCGACCAGATCTGGCCGATCGGGTTGGCCACGCCCAGCCCGGCGATGTCCGGCGCCGAGCCGTGCACGGGTTCGAACAGCGAGGGATACAGCCGCTCAGGGTTGAGGTTGGCCGAGGGGGCGATACCGATGGTGCCGGTACAGGCCGGGCCAAGATCGGAAAGGATGTCGCCGAACAGATTGGAGGCCACCACCACATCGAACCAGTCCGGATGCTGGACGAAGTGCGCGCAGAGGATATCGATATGGAACTTGCGGCTGGCGACCTCGGGATAGGCCTTGGCGATGGCGTCCAGGCGCTCGTCCCAGAATGGCATGGTGATGGCGATGCCATTGGATTTGGTGGCCGCCACCAGATTGCGCCGAGGCCGGCGGCTGGCCAGTTCGAAGGCGTACTCGAGCACCCGGTCGACGCCATGCCGGGAAAACACCGACTCCTGCAAGGCGATCTCCCGAGGCGTACCCGGCCACATGCGCCCGCCGACACTGGAGTACTCGCCCTCGGTGTTCTCCCGCACCACGATGAAGTCGATGTCGCCCGGCACCCGCCCGGCCAGCGGACAGGGCACGCCGGGCATCAGGCGCACGGGGCGGATGTTGACGTACTGGTCGAACTGGCGACGGATCTTGAGCAGCGAGTCCCAGACCGCCACATGGTCGGGGACGATATCCGGGGCTCCCACGGCGCCGAAGAAGATCGCTTCGTGATGGCCGATCTGCTCGGCCCAGTCCTCGGGCATCATGCTGCCGTGGGCCTGGTAGTGCTCGCTGCACCAGTTGAAATGATCGAAATGCCAGTCGATGCCGAAGCGCCGACCGACCGCATCGAGCACCCGCAGGCCTTCGGGCACCACTTCGCGGCCGATACCATCACCGGCGATCACCGCGATGCGGTGGACGGGTTTTACAGGGGGATTGATCCTGGACAAGCCATATCTCCTGGTCTGACGTGTTGTTGTTAGCGAGGCAGGTCAAGCGGACAGGCGTGCCCATTCTGGCCACGGAGCCGGGCCAGTGGGAATTGCTCATTACGGAAACCGCCTTCGAAAAATTCGAAGGCCGGATGAGCGATGGCTGCTACCGATCGCCCTCACGGGCCGCTGCCCCGTCCTGCTGGAAGCCTGCCAGGTAGTCGAACAGTGCGTGGCTGGCCAGGGACGGCGGCTCACGGCGGCGACACAAGTACATCTGGCGATCGGCCCAGGGGTCATCGATTTCGATAAAACGCAAGTCCATTTCCTTGCGGAAGATCTGTACCGCGCCCTGGGGCAACACACCGACGCCCTGCCCCGCGGCAATCAGCCGGCACACGGCCTCGAAGCTGCGCACCTGCACCCGCAGGCGCAAGGGCATGCTCACGGCGGCGGCAGCCTCGGTAATCAGCGGGGTAATGGCGGCGTTGTCCTCCAGGCCGACGAAGTCGTAGCCCAACAGGTCCTCGAAGCGTGCATGGCTCATCTTGAACGGATGCCCCTGGGGCACGATCAGGCACAGGCGGTCGCGACAATACGCCTTGAAATACAGGTCCCGCGCCTCAGGCAAGGTGGTGACGATGCCGACGTCGGCCACCCCGTCACGCACAGCCAGGAGAATCTCGCGACTGCGCTCCTCGCGAATGTCGATGCGAATGCCAGGATGCAGCTCGCTCCATTGGGTCAGCTGCCTGGGCAGTTCCTGGCTCATGGCCGAACTGTTGGCGTAGAGGCTGACCCGGCCCGTGGCCCCCTTGGCGAAGTCGGCAAGGTCGGCATGCATCACGTCCACGGCCCGCAGGATGCTCCGCGCGTGATCGGCCAGGGCCTGGCCCGCTGGCGTGGGCTGCACTCCGGTGGACGTGCGCACCAGGAGCGCCACCTTGAAATGCTGCTCCAGCAAGGACAACCGGCGGCTGGCGGCCGACAGCGACAGGTGCGACTGCTCGGCGGCCCGGGACAGGTTGCCCAGGGTCAGGGCCTTGAGGAACAACTCGATGGAGGTCAGGTCCGGAGACATGGCGGGGTCCTTGTGCGCAGTCGCTGAAACCTACGCAGTCACCCGCCGATATGCAACCTGCGCCAGCTTCCCGCCAGGCTGGACACCTTGGCTTCAGCGCCCGGAGAAGCGCAGGCGCGAAAGCATGCGCAAATCGCCTGCGAGGTAGTAATCGTTGCTCCAGCTATCATCCGCCGCCAAAGGCTGGACCTGCTTGAGCGCCAGCTGCCTGGCAAAGTAGCGGAACCGGTAGTGCTCGTAGAAGCGCAGCAGTTCCAGGCCGTAGCGGTCCGCCAGGTCGGTGTCACCACGGATGATCAGGAAGTTCTCGTCGTTGTCCTGGCTGGCGCCGACGCTGAGGTTGTGGCTGCCGCTGATGATCACCGGGGCGTCGCTGGTGAAGTCGGTGACCACTGCCTTGGTGTGCACCAGCAAGTTGCCCTTCTGCCCCTTGAGGCCTTCCTTGAGCCAGCCTTCCAGGCCGTTGTTGAGCAACGCGGTGGCGGCGAACTCCGCCGTGCGATCGGCATGGAAACCGGTGATGCGGCTGGCGGTGTTCTGCAGGCCATAGCGCAACACGTCGTCGTGGGGCTGGCCGAGCAAGGCATCGAGGATCCGGTCGGGCAAGGCGAAGGCGGTGACGAACAGCAAGTCACGGCGGGCGCCATTGATGATCCGCACGAACTCATCGAGGTCGCCCTGCCCCGTCCGTGGCGAGAAACCGGCGAACAGCGCCGCCGCAGGCTGCATGGGGTTGTGCTGGGTCAACCATTGGCGGGTGGCACCGACCTCCGCCGGCGCCGCCCAGATCTGCTCGAACACCTGCAGGTAGCGGTCGGCGATGTCCGGGTTGTCCAGGCAGTGCAGCACGTTGGCCTGGCGGTACACGCCATTGGCGGTGAAGTTGGTGCTGCCGCACAGCACCGCGACATTCTGGCGCTGCCCGCCGGCATCCAGGCGGCCGAGGACGATGAACTTGTCGTGGAAGATGGCGTGGGTCACCCGTGCACGCTTGCTGCCCTCGGGCAGGTGCTGCAGGCTGGCCTGGTTCAACGCCGTGTCATCGTCCCCGGGACCGGCGTGATACAGCACCCGGACCTTGGCCCCGCGATCGAAGGCCGCGTTGACCGCATCGACAATGGCCGGCAGCTGGTATTCGTAGATGGCGATATCCAGGCTCCAACTGGCGTCGCTGGCGCGCTGGATGAACCCCAGCAACTGCTCCAGCAAGCCGTTCTTCAGCCATTGCCGGGGCGCCTCTGGCCAGGCCTCGATGGGCAGGTTCTTATTGGCGCTGAGCAAAGTGTCCAGTTCGGGAAACTTGCGCGAGAACGCCTGGCTGGCGGCCACCGCGCGATTGAAGATCACCCGCTGCCCGGGAGGCTGGCCGTTGTCGGCGGTGATGCATAGCGGCAGCATTTCTCCCAACTGCGGCGCGGCGGCGCTGCCATAGACCAGGTACACCCGATAGTTGAGGGTGGCGCCCGGGTTGACGGCATAGTCGGCCCAGCGAAACTTCTGCAATGGCGCCTGGTCGCTGGGCGTGGCGTTGTACTGCGGGAAAGTGTGCGTCTTGCCGGGAAAGGTCAGGCTGTTGAACAGGAACAACCAGGGTTTGCTACCGGTCTGCTTTTCGATGGCGAACCCCAGCAAGCCCTGGCGGCGACTGGCATCCAGGTCCATGGCCAGGAGTACGCCATTGGTGCCGGCGTAGGCCTTGACCCGAAAATCGTCCTTGTCGTTGTGCACCAGTACCCGCATGGCGTCGCTCCCCTTGATTGGCGCAGGCAGTGTAGCCGCTGCCGCAGGCTGCGCATGGCTCGTACGAGCCACGGGGCTTGGGGGCTACAGGTCGATATGGTGGTAGTCGGCGCCCAGGCGTTGCGCCAGTTCCCGGGCGCGGCCGAGGCGGATCGGGCTGCGCTCGATGTCCAGCAACAGGGTCGGACAATTCAGAGCGTCGACCGGCGGCAGGGTCTTCAGGCGCCCGTCGGTGATCAGCAGCACCCGCTGCTGTTCCGCCGGCCAGCGCCGTTGCCGCTGCTCCAGCCACTGCCGGGCCTCGGCCAGGGCCTGGGGCAATGGCGTACCGCCGCCGGCGCCCAGGCCATCGAGCCAATGCCGCAGGTCCCTGGACGCCTTGAGCCCCTGGACCTGCCAGCGAGGCGCTCGACCGCTGGCGGTGAGCAAGGCCAGGCGCGCCCGTTGCCGGTAGGCATCGTCGAACAGTTGCGCCAGCAGGCCCTTGGCATCGCTCAGGGCCTGGTGCCGGCGCGTCGAGGCCGAGGCGTCGACGATCACCAGCCACAACTCATGGGGCGTGCGACTGCGCAGTTGCCACAGCAGGTCCTCGACCAGGCGTGGACGCCCCTTGAGCAAGGTGCCGGGCCAGTTGATGCGACCGCAACTCGCCGCCCGGCTGCGGCCTTGTCGTCCCTGGTCCAAGCGCCCCGGCCGGGGCTTGGCATCCGCCCCCGGGCCAGAGCGGGAACGGATGCCTAGGGCTTTTTTGGCCAGCTGGGCACTTCGCGCCGGGCGCCGGTGGGCAGTGCCTGGGCCGGCATGTCACCCCATTGGCCCGCGCCTTCGCTGGTCTCGCGCTGCGCCCCGGACTGCTGCGGTGCCGGCGACTGGGGTTGCTGCACCGGTGCCGCGGGCGCCTGCCCGCGCCGATGGCGCAAGGCGAATTCCGCCACCGCGTCGATATCCTCCTCGGCGATGGCCGAAGCGCCACGCCAGGCGGCATGGGCCCGGGCGGCCCGCAGCCAGACCAGGTCGGCACGCAAGCCGTCGACCCCGGCGGCGAAACAGCGCTCGGTGATCTGCGCCAGGGCCTGGTCATCCAGTGCGATACCTTCCAGCAGCGTCCGTGCCTGCTGGCAGCGCTGGCGCAGTTTGGCCTGGGCCTGGGCCCATTGGTTGCAGAAGCCCTGCGGATCACTGTCGAAATCCAGGCGCCGACGGATGATCTGCCCGCGTTCCTGGGGCAGGACCTGGCCGCTCAAGGCCACGTTGAGGCCGAAGCGGTCCAGCAGTTGCGGGCGCAACTCGCCCTCCTCCGGGTTCATGGTGCCGATCAGCACGAACTTCGCCGAATGCCGATGGGAAATGCCATCGCGCTCGATCAGGTTGGTGCCACTGGCCGCCACGTCCAGCAGCAAGTCCACCAGGTGGTCGGGCAGCAGGTTGACCTCATCGACATACAGCACCCCGCCGTCGGCCTTGGCCAGAACGCCCGGGGAGAACTGCGCCCGCCCCTCGCCCAGGGCCGCATCCAGGTCCAGGGTGCCCACCAACCGCTCTTCGCTGGCCCCCAGGGGCAAGGTGACGAACTGCCCGCTGGCCAGCAAATCCGCCAGCCCCCGGGCCAGGGTCGACTTGGCCATGCCCCGTGGCCCCTCGATCAGCACGCCACCGATCTTCGGGTCGATGGCGGTCAGGCACAGGGCCAATTTCAGGGCATCGGCGCCGACCACGGCCGACAAGGGGAAATGCGGGGTGTCGCTCATCTGGGGTTCTCGCTTGGATCGGGGGTGTCCCGAAGGACGATTTCGCGAGCCAGCTCGCGATCGAGTGCACAGCATTCGCCGCCTCAGGGCACCTCTAGAAACGTAGGCGAGGCAGTCAGCGCAAGGCAAAAACAGGCGAAAAAGCGCAGTTTACAAGGAGTAAATGAGCATTTTGACCGGGCTGGCGCACCAGCCTGTTTTTAACGCAGCGATGACAACAACGCAGGTAGTTTTCAGAGGTGCCCTCAGGAGTCTTCTTCTATATCCAGCAACAGGTGTTCCAGGGCCTCGCGATACGCGCCGGGCTCCTGCCACAGGCCGCGCTGCTGGGCCTCCAGCAAGCGCTCGGTCATATCGCGCAGGGCGTGGGGATTATGCTGGCGAACGAACTCGCGGGTCGAGTCGTCCAGCAGGTAGGCGTCGGCCAGCAAGGCGTACTGGTGGTCGTCGAGCAGTTCGGTGGTGGCATCGAAGGCGAACAGGTTGTCCAGGGTCGCGGCCATTTCGAAGGCGCCCTTGTAACCGTGGCGCTTGACCCCCTCGATCCATTTCGGGTTGACCGCCCGGGCACGGATCACCCGGTTGAGCTCTTCCTTGAGGCTGCGGATCTTCGGCAGGTCGGGCTGGCTGTGATCGCCGTGGTAGCTGGCGACCTTGGCCCCGCCCAGGCTTTCCACCGCCGCCAGCATGCCGCCCTGGAACTGGTAATAGTCGTTGGAATCCAGCAGGTCGTGCTCGCGGTTGTCCTGGTTCTGCACTACCGCCTGGACCCGACCCAGGCGAGCGGCGAACTGCTCGCGGGCGTCGGTGCCTTCATCGCTGCCGCCATAGGCGTAGCCACCCCAGTTGAGGTAGACCTCGGCCAGGTCCTCGCGGCTCTGCCACAACCGGCCGTCGATGGCGCCCTGGACCCCGGCGCCATAAGCCCCGGGCTTGGCCCCGAAGATCCGCCAGCCGGCCTGGCGCGCCGCCGCTTCCGGGTCCAGGCCGCTGGCCTCCAAAGCTTCACGTTCGGCTCGGACCCTGGCCGCCAGGGGGTTCAGGTCGGCCGGCTCGTCCAGGGCCGCCACCGCCTGCACCGCCGCGTCGAACAAGCGGATGAGGTTGGCGAAGGCATCGCGGAAGAACCCGGAAATCCGCAGGGTCACGTCGACCCGGGGCCGGTCCAGCAGGCTCAGGGGCAGGATCTCGAAGTCGTCGACCCGCTGGCTGCCGCTGGCCCAGACGGGCCGCACGCCCATCAGCGCCATGGCCTGGGCGATATCGTCGCCACCGGTGCGCATGGTGGCCGTGCCCCACACCGACAAGCCCAGTTGCAGCAGGTGATCGCCGTGATCCTGCAGATGGCGTTCGAGGATCAGGTTGGCCGACTGGAAGCCGATGCGCCAGGCAGTGGTGGTGGGCAGGTTGCGCACATCCACCGAATAGAAATTGCGCCCGGTGGGCAACACGTCCAGGCGCCCGCGACTGGGCGCGCCGCTGGGGCCGGCCGGCACGAAGCGGCCTTGCAGGGCCTCGAGCAGGCCGCGCATCTCTGCCGGGCCACAGGCATCCAGGCGCGGCGCCACCACCTCGCGCAAGCCCTCGATGATGCTGCGCACCGGCTCCCAGCCGGCTTCGTCCAGTTGCGCCACCGGACCTTGCAAGGCCGCCTCGATCAAGCGCCCGGCGTAGATTTCCAGACGCTCGCGCACATCGCCAGCGGTGCGCCACAAGGCATCGCTGAGCTGTTGCAAGGGCTGTGGTCGCCGCCCGGTCCAGGGTTCGGCCAGGGCGCAATCCAACGGGTCGAACCCCAGCTCGAAGGCCTTGGCCAGGGCTCGCAGCAAGCTGGCATGGGCGCCCTTGCCATCGCCCCGGGGGATGCGCAGCAGGGCCAGCAAGGTATCGATGCGCAAGCGCCCCGCTGGTGACTCGCCGAACACATGCAAGCCGTCGCGGATCTGCGATTCCTTGAGATCGCACAGGTAGGTGTCCAGCCGTGGCAGCCAGAGCGCCGCATCGGCTTCGCCCTCCAGTGGTCCGTCCAGTTGCAGCTCGCGGTCGATCTGGGTCTCGCGCACCAGGCGCAGGATGTCCCGCTGCAGCTCGCGGGCGCGGCGCGGGTCGAGCAACCGGGCGTCGTAGTATTCGTCGGCCAGCAGTTCCAGGTTACGCAGCGGGCCGTAGGTCTCGGCGCGAGTCAGGGGCGGCATCAGGTGATCGATGATCACCGCCTGGGTCCGGCGCTTGGCCTGGGCCCCCTCCCCTGGGTCATTGACGATGAACGGGTAGATGTTCGGCAGCGGCCCCAGCAAGGCATCCGGCCAGCAGTGGGCCGACAGGCCGACGCCCTTGCCCGGCAGCCACTCGAGGTTGCCGTGCTTGCCGACGTGGATCACTGCGTGGGCGCCGTAGACCTGGCGCAGCCAGAAATAGAACGCCAGGTAGGCATGGGGCGGCACCAGGTCCGGGTCGTGGTACACCGCGCTGGGGTCGACCTGGTAACCCCGGGCCGGCTGGATGCCGATGAAGGTCAGGCCCAGGCGCAGGCCGGCGACCATCAGCCGCCCGTTGCGGAACATCGGATCCTGCTCCGGGGCGCCCCAGCGCTCCAGCACCGCTTGGCGATTGGCCTCGGGCAGTGCCTGGAACAGACGCTGGTAGTCGTCCAGGGCCAGGCTCTGCTGGCAAGGGCGCAGGTCGAGGCTGTCCAGATCGTTGCTGACGCCACCGAGCAATTGCCGGATCAGCTCGGTGCCGCTGGCCGGCAGCTCGCCAGGCAGCGGATAACCCTCGGCCTGCAAGGCCTTGAGAATGTTCAGCGCCGCCGCCGGGGTATCCAGGCCCACGCCATTGCCGATGCGCCCGTCGCGGGTCGGGTAGTTGGCCAGGACCAGGGCGATGCGCTTGTGCTGGTTGTCCAGGCAGCCCAGCTCGACCCAGTTGCTTGCCAGCCGGGCGACGAAGTCCATGCGCTCGGGCTGGCCGCGATAGCAGACCACGTCCGACTGGCTGCGCTCGCTGCGCCAGGCCAGGTCCTTGAAGCTGATCGGGCGGCTGATGATGCGCCCGTCCAGTTCGGGCAAGGCGATGTGCATGGCCAGGTCCCGTGGGCCCAGGCCCTGCTCGCTGGCCTGCCAGCCCGGCTCGTTGTCCTGGGCGCAGATCGCCTGGATCACCGGGATGTCGCGGCGAAACGGCCGCAGGTGCGGCGCCTCGGGGCTGGACTGGGCGAAACCGGTGGTGTTGAGGATCACTCCCGCGCCGGTCTCATCCAGCCAGTCTTCCACCTGCGCCAGGCAGCCAGGCTCCTTGAGGCTGGCCACAGCGATCGGCAAGGGGTTGAGACCGGCAGCCGCCAGGCGCAGGCAGAACAGATCGATGAATGCGGTGTTGGCCGCCTGCAAGTGCGAGCGATAGAACAGCAGCGCCGCCACCGCCTGGCCGGGCTGCCAGTGGGCCTGCCAATCCGCCAGGCTGGCCTGGCTCCTGGCCGGGTGATAGAGCGCCGTGCGCGGCAGTACCTGCGGCTCGCTCCAGGGATAGTCGCGCCCCAGCAGGCCGCTCAGGCAGCGGTAGAAATTCAGCGCATTGTCCCGCCCACCCTGGCGCAGGAACTGCCACAGGCGGTCGCGCTCCACGGCCGACACGGTGCTCAGGTCGCTAAGTTCCGGGTCGGGCCGGTCGTCCCCCGGCACCAGGATCAGCTGCACCCCGCGCCGGGACAGCTCCACCAGTTGCTCGACGCCATAACGCCAGTAGGCGATGCCACCGTGCAGGGACATCAGGATGACCTTGGCATGGCGCAGCACCTGGTCGACGTACAGGTCCACCGAGGCGTGGTTCTGCACCTGCATCGGGTTGGCCAGGCGAAAGCTGGGGTAGTCCGCTGGCAGTTGCTCGGCGGCCTCGGCCAGCAGCGCCAGGCTGGAGTCGCCGCTGCACAGGATCACCAGCTCGGCGGGGGTTTGTCCAAGGTCGGCGATGTTGTCATCCGACACGAATCCGCCGGGCTGGGTCCTGAGCAGGTGCATGGGTCAGGCGCCCAGGGCAGCGCGCAGTTGCGCTTCCAGCTGGGTTGCGTCCAGTTCCTGGCCGATCAGCACCAGGCGGGTGATGCGTTTCTCATCAGCGCCCCACTTGCGGTCGAAGTGCTTGTCGAAACGGGTGCCCACGCCCTGGAGCAGCAGGCGCATCGGCTTGCCGGGGATCGCCGCGAAACCCTTGACCCGCAGGATGCCGTGCTTGACCACCAGTTGGGTCAGGGCATCGAGCAGCAAGCTTTCGTCGGCCTCGGGCAGCTCGATGGAGATCGAGTCGAAGGCGTCGTGGTCATGGTCGTCATGATCGTCGCCGTCATGATGGTGGTCATGGTGGCTGTGGCGGCTGTCGATGTGCTCCTCGGAACCGGCACCCACGCCCAGCAGCACATCCAGGGGCAGGCGCCCGCTGCTGGCCTCGATCACCTTGACCGCCGGCGGCAGTTCCTCGGCCACTTCCAGGCGGACCTTGGCCAGGTCGGCCGGGTCGATCAGGTCGGTCTTGTTGAGGATCACCAGGTCGGCGCTGGACAGCTGGTCGGCGAACAGCTCGTGCAGCGGCGACTCGTGGTCCAGGTTGGGGTCGAGCTTGCGCTGGGCGTCCACCTGGTCCGGGAAGGCGGCGAAGGTGCCGGCGGCCACGGCCGGGCTGTCGACCACGGTGATCACCGCATCGACGGTGCAGGCGCTGCGGATTTCCGGCCACTGGAAGGCTTGCACCAGGGGCTTGGGCAGGGCCAGGCCGCTGGTTTCGATGAGGATATGGTCCAGGTCGCCACGGCGGGCCACCAGTTCGCGCATCACCGGGAAGAACTCTTCCTGCACGGTGCAGCACAGGCAGCCGTTGGCCAATTCGAAGACCCGGCCGCTGGCCTCCTCCTCGGTGCAGCCGATGGAGCACTGCTTGAGGATCTCGCCGTCGATGCCCAGCTCGCCGAATTCATTGACGATCACCGCGATGCGGCGGCCCCGGGCGTTGTCCAGCATGTGCCGCAGCAGGGTGGTCTTGCCCGAGCCCAGGAAGCCGGTGACGATGGTGACGGGAAGTTTGGCCAGTGTTTTCATCGGATGCCCTTTTGGCGAAGGAGGCGGGCATACGGGACGACAGGCCCGGCGTGGGCCAGGTGCTGATTTCGCCACCGGATCACCCCGCCCGGTTGTAGTGAGAATCTGGGTCGAGGCAGGTCTCCTGGCTGGGGGCTTGCCAGTCCCAGGACTGACGCTTCCTGTGCCTTCCCACCGGCGTCATGTGCGCCAGGCAGTGGCCCTGCAGGAATGGAACCCTTCACAGTTGCGGGGGCAGCCGCGGCTTCTACCGCGTTCCCGTCTTAGCTTCGACCGCCGGCCGAAGAACCTCGAAGGCGCAAGGCTACGCAGAGCGCGGAGGACGGTCAATGCGCATATGCGGCGGTTTCCCGTGCCAGCCGGCAATTGACGGCGCTCCCTTGCCCATGATTTGCTACACAACTTGTTACGGGTGCCCTTCACAGGGTGAAACGGGAAACCGGTGAATCACGCGCTTGCCAGCGGTGACCAGTCCGGTGCTGCCCCCGCAACGGTAAGCGAGCGAAGTGTCAGATCCACTGTGCCCCCGGGCATGGGAAGGCGACACTTGCCGGCATGGCATGACCCGCCCTGTCCCTCGCGAGCCCGGAGACCGGCCCGCCATACACGAATAACAAACCCGCGGTGGGCGGGCGCTGTTGCCAACCCTGCGTGAACGCCGCGCGGGGTTCTCCTGCGCCGCTCCCCCGCCGACAAACCCAAGGGAACGCGCCATGTCGACCATCAGCAGCACCAGCCATTCCGCCAGCAGTACCTCCACCCTGGGCCAGCGCCTGGTAGTCGCCATCGGCGCCTCTATCCTCGGTGCCTGCCTGGTGTACTTCGCCGGCTTCTCGCATATCGAGGCGGTGCACAACGCTGCCCACGACACCCGCCACAGCGCCGCCTTCCCTTGCCACTGAGACCTGCCCCGATGATCAAGCGTATCGCGCAAACCGCGGGCTTCACCGGACTGCTGGCCGCCCTGCTGCTGACCTTGCTGCAAAGCTTGTGGGTCGCCCCCTTGATTCTCCAGGCGGAAACCTACGAAAAGGCCCCGGCCACCGAAGCAGTCCATGAACACGGGCCGGGCGCCATGACCGGGCATGTCCACGACGAAGAAGCCTGGGAACCGGAGGATGGCTGGCAGCGAGTGCTGGCCACCACCGGCGGCAACCTGGTGGTCGCCGTGGGCTTCGCCCTGATGCTGGCAGGCCTCTACACCCTGCGCGCACCGAGCCGCACCTCCCAGGGCCTGCTCTGGGGCCTGGCCGGCTACGCCACCTTCTGCCTGGCCCCCACCCTGGGCCTGCCACCGGAACTGCCCGGCACGGCGGCGGCCGACCTGGTACAGCGCCAGACCTGGTGGGTCGGTGCCGCCGCGTCCACTGCCGTGGGCCTGGCCCTGATCGTGTTCGCCGGCAACTGGCTGCTGAAGTTGCTGGGCGCGGCCATCATCGCCGTGCCCCATGTGATCGGCGCTCCCCAACCGGAGGTGCATTCGATGCTGGCCCCCGAGGCACTGGAGGCGCAGTTCAAGATCGCCTCGCAACTGACCAATGCCGCCTTCTGGCTGGCCCTGGGCCTGATCAGCGCCTGGCTGTTCCGGCGCAAGGGCGAGAATGGCCAGCGGGCATGATCACCGAGCCGGCCCTGGTGGTCGGCCTGGGTTGTCGCAAGGGCTGCCCGGCCAGCGCCTTGCGCACCCTGCTGGACCAGGTACTGCAGGCCCATGGCCTGGACCTGGGCCAGGTACGGGCCCTGGCCAGCATCGACCTGAAGCAGGATGAACCGGGCCTGCTGGAGCTGGCGCAGCAGTTATCGCTACGCCTGGCATTCTTCAGCGGTGCCCAGCTGGCGCCCTACGACTCGCGCCTGAGCCACCGGTCGCAGGTCGCGTTCGAACGCACCGGCTGCCATGGCGTCGCCGAAAGCGCCGCCCTGGCCATGGCCGAATGCCTGCAAGCAGGCTCGGCGCAACTGCTGGTGCCCCGGCAAAAATCCGCCGAAGCCACCCTGGCATTGGCTGTTTGCCCTTAGAATCACCGATAATCCCCGCCCTCGATCATGAGCGATCTTCATCATGAAGTCCGCTCGCCCCCTTTTTTCACAGGACACTGCCATGACTGTCTACTTCATCGGTGCCGGCCCCGGCGACCCGGAACTGATCACCGTCAAGGGCCAGCGCCTGATCCATCGCTGCCCGGTGATCATCTATGCCGGCTCCCTGGTGCCCCAGGCGGTGCTCGAGGGGCATAACGCGGTACGGGTGATCAACAGCGCCGAGCTGCATCTGGAACAGATCATCGAGGTCATCCGCGAAGCCCATGCCCAGGGTCTGGATGTAGCCCGGGTGCACTCCGGCGACCCGAGCCTGTACGGCGCCATCGGCGAGCAGATCCGTTGCCTGCGGGAGTTGGGGATTGCTTTCGAGATCGTCCCCGGAGTCACCGCCACCGCCGCCTGCGCCGCATTGCTGGGAGCGGAGCTGACCTTGCCCGATGTCTCCCAGAGCGTGATCCTCACCCGCTACGCGGACAAGACCAGCATGCCGGCCGGCGAAGAGTTCGCCAGCCTCGCGGCCCATGGCGCCACCATGGCCATCCACCTGGGGGTCAACCACATCGAGCGCATCGTTGCCGAACTGCTGCCCCACTACGGCGCCGACTGCCCGATCGCGGTGGTGCACCGGGCCACCTGGCCGGACCAGGACTGGGTACAGGGGACCCTGGCGGATATCGCCGCCAAGGTGGCCGCCAGGGGCTTCCGGCGCACCGCGCTGATCCTGGTGGGCCGGGTATTGGCCAGCGATGCCTTCGGTGAGTCGTCGCTGTACCGCGCCGGCCACGCCCACCTCTATCGACCCTGAGGGCTTGGCCCCAGGCATAAAAAAACGGCGCTCACGGGGCGCCGTTTTTTTGTGTCGCAGCGAACGCCTTAGTAGTAGGCGTTTTCTTTCTGCGTGTGGTCGGTGACGTCGCGCACGCCCTTGAGCTCAGGAATACGCTCGAGCAGGGTGCGCTCGATGCCGTCCTTCAAGGTCACGTCGGCCTGGCCACACCCCTGGCAGCCGCCACCGAACTGCAGCACGGCGATGCCGTCTTCGACCACGTCGATCAGGCTGACCTGGCCGCCGTGGCTGGCCAGCCCGGGGTTGATCTCGGTTTGCAGGTAGTAGTTGATGCGCTCGTTGATCGGGCTGTCGGCATTGACCATGGGCACCTTGGCGTTAGGAGCCTTGATGGTCAGCTGGCCGCCCATGCGGTCGGTGGCGTAGTCGACGACTGCATCATCGAGGAAGGCCTCGCTGAAAGAGTCGATGTAGGCAGTGAAGCTCTTGAGGCCCAGGGCCTTGTCCTCGGGCTTTTCTTCGCCCGGCTTGCAATAGGCGATGCAAGTCTCGGCGTACTGGGTCCCTGGTTGGGTGATGAAGATGCGGATGCCGATCCCCGGGGTGTTCTGCTTGGACAGCAGATCAGCCAGATAATCGTGGGCGGCGTCGGTAATGGTTATGGCGCTCATGGTGGTTCCTCGCAGACGTGGGCGCAGTTTACGCCAATCGATGCCACGGAAAAAGTCCTAGTGTTTTTGTCGGGATAGACCTTGGTCTGACACGCCCCCGGACACCTCTGCGCATCCGGGGACGGCAACCGCTCTATCTCAGAGGTTCTCGTAGCGGTTCATGTCCATGATCCCGGCCTCGACCGGATCGGTTTCCTGCAGATAGCGGGTCTGGTCATGGAAGTACTGCCAGAACTGCGGATGGCTGCGGCGGATGCCCCAGCGTTCGACGATCTTCTCGAAGCTTTCGGCATCGCGGGCTTGCTGCATGGCCGCGACGAACTCCGGCACCTCGGCGGACGGTATGTCGAACATGAAGTTCGGGTAGCTGCTGAGGATACCCGGGAAGATCGTCAGGGTGTCCAGGCCCGGCTGGTAGCGCAGCGACTCGCCGAGCATGAAGGCCACGTTGCTGTGGGCACGGTTGCGCAGCATGCTGTAAAACTCGCGCTTGCCTCCAGGTGCCTGGATCCGCAACAGGGTCGCTTCAGGCAATTGCTCGATGACCTTGAGCCCTGCCGCCGGCCGCGACGCCAGGCGACTCAGGGCCTGCTCGGCATCCTGCAGGGCCGGGTCGATGTTGGGTCGCGAGCAATAGGCGCTGTCGCAGCGGTTGATCGGGTCCGGCTTGGCATTGAGCTCGCCGTAGCGCACCAGCAACTGGTTGGCGAAATCCTTTTTCGGATCCTTGGCGTCCAGCTTCAGGGCGCTGCGCTTGCTGTCGTCGATGGACTCGTAGTCCAGCCACATCTTGAACTTGCCGCTGTTCTGGTACCAGTCGTCGAGGAAGTCCTCGCGGGTGCCGGCGGGCATCAGGCGCAGGAAGTTCTGCTCGGCGCCATTGCGGATCAGGTCGAAGTACAGCCGGGTCTGGGCCTGGTGCGAGACGTTGCCGAACACGTCGAAGTTCACCGCCAGTTGGTAATAGGTGCGCTCCAGCAATGGATAGTCGAACAGCCACATCGTCTGCGGAATCTCGCCGATCAGGCCCTTGGTCACCGAGGCGCTGTCGAAGTGCCGGAAGATGCTCAACAGCGCGTTGTCGTTGCCGGCCCACAGGGTCGACCAACTGGGCGCCGGGGCCTCGGCGTACGAGTCGCGGCGCAGGACCTCGTACTCGTTGCGCCTGTCGCGGTAGGCCAGCCACAGGCTGAGCACGCTGCCGACATCGTCGTTCTGCCCCGGCATCGCCAGCAGGGGCGTAGCCTGGCCGCGATAGGCCGGGTCGGTGATGTACAGGTCATGTTCCGGGGCCTGGAACAGCGCCCAGAAGTTGTCGCGGATCACATCGGTGGCGATCTGACCACGGCAGACCGGGCCACGAATGAAGGTACGCACGAAGTACTCGGCGTTATCCAGCATGAACTGGTAGCGGGCCTTGGCCGGGATCGCCTCGAAGGTCTCGAACGGGTTGGCCCGGCGCGCCGGCCCATAACCGGGCAAGGCGTTGACCTGCCAGTCGCCGCTGTAGAACAGGGTCTTGACCCGGGCCAGCTTCGCCGCGCCCAACGGGTAGGTGATGTGGGTCTTGTGCACGATCACCCCCTGCACCGGCCACAGGCGGTAGTACACCTGGGTGCCCGGGTCGTCGTTGGGGCGTCGGGTATTGATCAGGTCGATGGGCTGGCCAGTGGGGGTACGCGAGCGCACCCACTGGAAGAAATGCCCCGGCTCACCGCCTTCGAAATAGATGTGCGCCAGGAACCAATGCTCGTAGAGCCAGCGCGCCACCAGGCTTTCCCGGGCGCCAGGGGCGTTGAGCAGGTTTTCCCATTGCACCACCTGCAGGCTTTCCCGGGCACTGGGGGCCAGGCCCTGCTCATCGATCGGAGCCCCGGAAGCCAGCCAGCGTTGTAGCGTCTGGTACTGCTGGCTGGTCAGGCCGGTGACCGCCAGGGGCATGCCTTCCTTGGGGTGGGCGCCGGCATACCCGTCGAACTCGGCCGGCTGCGGGCACATGTTTTCCCGGTTCAGGCCCAGGACGATCTCACTGGGCAGCTTGGCATTGGGTTGCAGCGGCGTACGGTGCCCCAACTCCAGCATCCGGGCCATCAGCGCCGCCTGGCTGCCCTGGGCGTCGAGCACCGAATAGAATCCGCGGCTCTGCCAGGCCGCCTTGCCGCTGGCATCGTAGAACAGCCGGGTCGGCTCCTGGGCCTTGCTCCGCTCGCCATCGTATACCGGCGCCTTCGAGGCGCCACGGGCAGCGCCCTCACCACTGCCCAGGTTGAGCTGGCAGGCCGAGTCGTAGCAGGCGTGGCAAGCCACGCACTTCTCGGTGAAGATCGGCTGGATGTCGCGGGTATAGGAAATCGCCGGCGCCGGACCTTGCGCCATGCACAGTGAACTCAATAGCAGCAGCACGCTGCTGACGGCAAAACGATACGGCATGTCCCTGGTCCCGAAAGTAAAAACGTCGCGATTCTACCGGCCCGCCCGGCGAACCAACATGAACGATATTCATGCAAAACCGGCGCATGCCGCAAAACCACGCAGGTTTGCTATTCTCCACGCCCTCCGTAATGGCCTTTCCAGGTAGCCCCCATGTCCGACCGCAGTACTCGCCTCCACGCTCTCCAGCAAGCCCTCAAGGAGCGCATCCTGATCCTCGATGGCGGCATGGGGACCATGATCCAGAGCTACAAGCTCGAGGAGCGGGACTACCGCGGTGAGCGTTTCGCCGACTGGCCCAGCGACGTCAAGGGCAACAACGACCTGCTGGTACTGACCCGTCCGGACGTGATCGGCGCGATCGAGAAAGCCTACCTGGACGCCGGGGCCGACATCCTCGAGACCAACACCTTCAACGCCACCCAAGTGTCCCAGGCCGACTACGGCATGGAGGCGCTGGTCTACGAACTGAACGTAGAAGGTGCCCGCCTGGCCCGCAAGGTGGCCGACGCGAAAACCCTGGAGACCCCGGATAAGCCGCGCTTCGTCGCCGGCGTCCTGGGCCCGACCAGCCGCACCTGCTCGATCTCTCCCGATGTCAACGACCCGGGCTACCGCAACGTCACTTTCGACGAACTGGTGAGCAACTACACCCAGGCCACCCGCGGCCTGATCGAGGGCGGCGCCGACCTGATCCTGATCGAGACCATCTTCGACACCCTCAATGCCAAGGCGGCGATCTTCGCCGTGCAGCAGGTGTTCGAGGAGGACAACGTCGAATTGCCGATCATGATCTCCGGCACCATCACCGACGCCTCCGGCCGCACGCTGTCGGGCCAGACTACCGAGGCGTTCTGGAACTCGGTGCGCCACGCCAAGCCGATCTCCGTGGGCCTGAACTGCGCCCTGGGCGCCAAGGACCTGCGTCCTTACCTGGAAGAACTGTCGACCAAGGCCGACACCCATGTCTCGGCCCACCCCAACGCCGGCTTGCCCAACGCCTTCGGCGAATACGACGAGACCCCGGCGGAAATGGCCGCGGTGGTCGAGGAGTTCGCCGCCAGCGGCTTCCTCAACATCATCGGCGGTTGCTGCGGCACCACCCCGCCGCACATCCAGGCCATCGCCGAGGCCGTGGCCAAGTACAAGCCGCGGCAGATCCCGGACATCCCCAAGGCCTGCCGCCTGTCGGGCCTGGAGCCGTTCACCATCGATCGCCAGTCGTTGTTCGTCAACGTCGGCGAACGCACCAACATCACCGGTTCCGCCAAGTTCGCCAGGCTGATCCGCGAAGAGAACTACACCGAGGCCCTGGAAGTCGCCCTGCAGCAGGTCGAGGCCGGCGCCCAGGTGATCGACATCAACATGGACGAAGGGATGCTCGATTCCCAGGCCGCCATGGTCCGCTTCCTCAACCTGATCGCCGGTGAGCCGGACATCTCCCGCGTACCGATCATGATCGACTCCTCCAAGTGGGAGGTGATCGAAGCCGGCCTGAAGTGCATCCAGGGCAAGGGCATCGTCAACTCGATCTCGATGAAGGAAGGCGTCGAGCAGTTCAAGCACCATGCCCGCCTGTGCAAGCGCTATGGCGCCGCCGTGGTGGTGATGGCCTTCGACGAGGTCGGCCAGGCCGACACCGCCGCGCGCAAGAAGGAAATCTGCCAGCGCAGCTACGACATCCTGGTCAACGAGGTGGGCTTCCCGCCGGAAGACATCATCTTCGACCCGAACATCTTCGCCGTGGCCACCGGTATCGAAGAGCACAACAACTACGCCGTGGACTTCATCGAAGCCTGCGCCTACATCCGCGACCACCTGCCCTACGCCCTGTCGAGCGGCGGGGTGTCCAACGTGTCGTTCTCGTTCCGTGGCAACAACCCGGTGCGCGAGGCGATCCATTCGGTGTTCCTCTACCACGCGATCCAGAACGGCCTGACCATGGGCATCGTCAACGCCGGCCAGCTGGAGATCTATGACGAGATCCCGCCGGCCCTGCGCGACAAGGTCGAGGACGTGGTGCTCAACCGCACTCCGGAAGGCACCGACGCGCTGCTGGCCATCGCCGACGACTACAAGGGCGGCGGCGCCAGCAAGGAAGTCGAGGACGAGGCCTGGCGTTCGCTGCCAGTGGACAAGCGCCTGGAACACGCGCTGGTCAAGGGCATTACCGCCCATATCGTCGAGGACACCGAAGAGTGCCGCCAGCAATGCGCGCGCCCGATCGAGGTCATCGAAGGCCCGCTGATGAGCGGCATGAACGTGGTTGGCGACCTGTTCGGCGCCGGCAAGATGTTCCTGCCCCAGGTGGTCAAGTCGGCCCGCGTCATGAAGCAAGCCGTGGCCCACCTGATCCCGTTCATCGAGGCCGAGAAAGGCGACAAGCCCGAAGCCAAGGGCAAGATCCTCATGGCCACGGTCAAGGGCGACGTGCACGACATCGGCAAGAACATCGTCGGCGTGGTGCTGGGCTGCAACGGCTACGACATCGTCGACCTGGGCGTGATGGTGCCGGCGGAGAAGATCCTGCAGACCGCCCGCGACGAGAAGTGCGACATCATCGGCCTGTCCGGCTTGATCACCCCGTCGCTGGACGAGATGGTCCATGTCGCCCGCGAGATGCAGCGCCAGGATTTCCACCTGCCGCTGATGATCGGTGGTGCCACCACCTCCAAGGCCCACACCGCGGTGAAGATCGAACCCAAGTACAACAACGACGCGGTGATCTACGTCACCGACGCCTCCCGCGCCGTGGGCGTGGCCACCCAACTGCTGTCCAGGGAACTCAAGCCCGGCTTCGTCGACAAGACCCGCCAGGAATACGTGGAAGTGCGCGAGCGCACCGCCAACCGCAGCGCCCGCACCGAGCGCTTGAGCTACCAGCAGGCGATCGCGGCCAAGCCGCAATATGACTGGGCGGCCTACCAGGCCACGACCCCGTCCTTCACTGGCGTGAAGATGCTCGACAACATCGACCTGCGCGAGCTGGCCGAGTACATCGACTGGACGCCGTTCTTCATCTCCTGGGACCTGGCCGGGAAATTCCCGCGCATCCTCACCGACGAAGTGGTCGGCGAGGCAGCGTCGGCGCTGTACAAGGATGCGCGCGAGATGCTCGACAAGCTGATCGACGAGAAGCTCATCAGCGCCCGGGCGGTATTCGGCTTCTGGCCGGCCAACCAGGTCAACCATGACGACATCGAAGTCTACGGCGACCATGGCCAGCCCCTGGCCACCCTGCACCACCTGCGCCAGCAGACCATCAAGCCCGACGGCAAGCCCAACCTGTCGCTGGCCGACTTCGTGGCGCCCAAGGACAGCGGCGTGACCGACTACGTCGGCGGCTTCATCACCACCGCCGGCATCGGCGCCGAGGAAGTGGCCAAGGCCTACCAGGACAAAGGCGACGACTACAGCTCGATCATGGTCAAGGCCCTGGCCGACCGCCTGGCCGAAGCCTGCGCCGAGTGGCTGCACGAACAGGTGCGCAAGGAGTACTGGGGTTACGCCAGGGACGAGCACCTGGACAACGAGGCGCTGATCAAGGAGCAGTACAGCGGTATCCGCCCTGCCCCGGGCTATCCGGCGTGCCCGGACCACACCGAGAAGAGCACCCTGTTCGCCCTGCTCGACCCCGAGGCCAGCGAAGGCAAGGCCGGGCGCAGCGGCGTGTTCCTCACCGAACACTTCGCCATGTTCCCGGCGGCGGCGGTCAGTGGCTGGTACTTCGCCCACCCGCAGGCGCAGTACTTCGCCGTGGGCAAGGTCGACAAGGACCAGGTGCAGAGCTACGCCCAGCGCAAGGGCCAGGACCTGGCCGTGAGCGAACGCTGGCTGGCGCCGAACCTGGGCTACGACGACTGATCGCAGCCGCTTGTACAGGGGGCACCAGGCCCCCCTGATGCCCGCCGGTATTGTCTATGCTCTGTTGACACCCAACCGTGTCGAGGGATTTATGGACGATCCAAGCAACAACCAGCCACCGACCTTCCTGCAAATGCTGCAAAGCGTCCTGGCGGCAGCCTTCGGCGTACAAAGCGGGAAGAATCGCGCCCGCGACTTCACCCACGGCAAGCCCAGCCACTTCATCGCGCTGGGTATCCTGTTCACCACCTTGTTCGTCCTGGTGCTGCTGGGCATCGCCAAGCTGGCGATGCATCTGGCGGGGGTCTGAAGCGCTAGTGCAGCAGCAACTGCAACCCGAAGGGATAGCGATAGCCGTCCGGCTTGCCCTGGGCGGACAAGGCGCGGAAATTCACCCCGGCCCCTGCACGGTCTCCCAGGCGCAGCAGTTGCTGCGCCTGGCCCGGGGTCAGCGGTTGCAATAGCGGCAAGCGCCAGTCCGGCCCGCCCTGGCGCCGGGTGTCGAGGCCCAGCGCGTCGTCGTGGAGCGTCACCAGGGCCCAGCCGCCCAGGGTGAAGTGCCCGGCGACCAGGACCGACAATTGCCCATCGATCAAGGCCTGCAGCGCCTGCGGTGAACTGTTGAGCCCGCTGAACAGCACGTCCTTGCCGGGCTTGCGGCCCAGCTCGCGAGCCGCGCTCATGGCCCCCAGGGCCATTTCATCATTGGCCGCCCAGACCAGCTGGGTCTGCGGGTAACGCCGCAGCAACTGCTGGGCCTGGCGATAGGCACGCTCACGGTTCCACTCGCCATAGACCAGCTGACGCAGGTGCACCTGCGGGAATTCGGCCAGGGCCCGGCGCAGGCCCTGCTCGCGCAGTTGCGCCGAAGGCGTGACCTTGAGACCGGAAAACGCCAGCAACTCGACGCTCTGCCCAGCAGGCACCGGGCCATGCTGGCGCAACAACTCCTTGAGCATCAGGTAGCCGGCCTCTTCGTCGTTACCGAGCATGCTGCCGATCCAGTCGGAATACTTGTGCCGGCTCTGGCCGATCAACTCGCGCTGATCCTGGGTCAACGCGCTGTTGACCATGAACAGCTTGATCCCGGTGCCCTGGGACAAGCGCAGGATCTGCGGGGCGATGTACTGCTCGTTCACCAGCACCAGGTAGTCCGGCTTATGTTCGCTCTGGAACACCTGCCGCGCCTGTTCCAGGGTCCGGCCGGCGTCGCGCTCGGCATAGAGGATACGCAGGTCCATGCCCAGGTCGCGCGCAGCGGCCTGCATGAAATGCGAATAACTGACCCAGAAGGTTTCGGTCGAATGGCCCGGATTGAGGAAGACCACCGATGTCGCCTGAGCCAGGCTCCAGAACGGCAGGCTCAACCACACCACACACTTGCACAACAGCTTGAACATCACGAAAAGAGCCCCAGAATGATCCCAGCAGTATAACTGGCAAGATGCTGGCCAATAGCGGTAAATTGTCGTGATTGTCCGACAATCCAGGCTCTTCGCTGCCTCTCTACTACTGGTGGCTGACCCAGAACACGGCCGTCCCCACGACCAGTATGATCAGAAAGAGAATGGCCCAAGCGTCGACACTGCTGTCACTTTTCCTGGCTTTGGTTGGATGGCTCATAGCATCGCCTCTAGTGGATTTTATCGGTGACTGCTCAAAGACACGCCCACAGTTAAGACCAGGATTTCCCACATCACAAATGTGGTTACTGATAAAGCCTTAGCGTTAGTCGTTTTGGTTCTTTACATATACTAAAACTTCACTTTTGCGCATAACCGCAAACTGGTATCGTTCGGCGGCTCCGATCGGAGTGCGCGGCCGTGCGCGCAGATTTGCTTACGTAGGTGGTGTTGAGCGTCAACGAAGGCAAGACGAGGTGGAGGCGGTGACGGACCGCGATCGACGCCAGTCAAAGTCCCCTGATGAACCTGTTCACCGCAGTATTTGCCGAGTGCGCCTGCAAGCCACCTGTAGCCTGAGAACTGGACCTATATGTACGTATACGACGAGTACGATCAGCGGATCATCGAGGACCGCGTCAAGCAGTTCCGTGATCAGACCCGACGCTATCTGGCAGGCGAGCTGAGCGAAGAAGAATTCCGCCCCCTGCGCCTGCAGAACGGGCTTTATATCCAACGCTTCGCCCCGATGCTGCGGGTCGCCGTGCCTTATGGCCAGCTGAACTCGCGCCAGGCGCGAATGATGGCCAAGATCGCCCGCGACTACGACAAGGGCTACGCGCACATCAGTACCCGGCAGAACGTGCAGTTCAACTGGCCGGCCCTGGAAGACGTGCCAGAGATCCTGGCCGAGCTGGCCACCGTGCAGATGCATGCCATCCAGACCAGCGGCAACTGCCTGCGCAACGTCACCACCGACCAGTTCGCCGGCGTCGCTGCCGATGAGTTGGTGGACCCGCGCCCATGGTGCGAGATCGTCCGCCAGTGGACCACCTTCCACCCCGAATTCGCCTACCTGCCGCGCAAGTTCAAGATCGCCATCAATGGCTCGACCGCCGACCGCGCGGCCATCGAGGTGCACGACATCGGCCTGGAGCCGCACTACAACGCCGCCGGCGAGCTGGGCTTCCGGGTCCTGGTGGGCGGTGGCCTGGGCCGGACCCCGGTGGTCGGCGCCTTCATCAACGAGTTCCTGCCCTGGCAGGATCTTCTGAGCTACCTCGACGCCATCCTGCGGGTCTACAACCGCTATGGCCGGCGCGACAACAAGTACAAGGCGCGGATCAAGATCCTGGTCAAGGCCCTGACTCCCGAAGTGTTCGCCGAGAAGGTCGAGGCCGAGATGGTCCACCTGCGTGGCGGCCAGACCACCCTGACCGAGGCCGAGGTGCATCGCGTGGCCCGGCACTTCGTCGATCCGGACTACAAGACCCTGGACAACCAGGACGCCGCCCTCGCCGCCCTGGACCAGCAGCACCCGGGTTTCGCCCGCTGGCGCGCACGCAACACCCTGGCCCACAAGAAGCCGGGGTATGTCGCCGTGAGCCTGTCGCTCAAGCCTACCGGCGTGGCCCCGGGAGATGTCACCGACAAGCAGTTCGATGCCATCGCCGACCTGGCCGACCGCTACAGCTTCGGCCTGCTGCGTACCTCCCACGAGCAGAACGTGATCCTCGCCGACGTCGAGCAGAGCCAGCTGTTCACCCTCTGGGGCGAACTGCGGGAAAACGGTTTCGCCACGCCGAACATCGGCCTGCTGACCGACATCATCTGCTGCCCTGGCGGTGATTTCTGCTCCCTGGCCAATGCCAAGTCGATCCCGATCGCCGAATCCATCCAGCGGCGCTTCGACGACCTGGACTACCTGTTCGACATCGGCGAGCTGGACCTCAACATCTCCGGTTGCATGAACGCCTGTGGCCACCACCACGTGGGCCACATCGGCATCCTCGGCGTCGACAAGAAAGGCGAGGAGTTCTACCAGGTCTCCCTGGGTGGCAGCGCCAGCCGCGACGCCAGCCTGGGCAAGATCCTCGGCCCGTCCTTCGCCCAGGACGACATGCCGGACGTGATCTCCAAGTTGATCGACGTGTACGTGGAACAGCGTACCGAGGACGAGCGCTTCATCGACACCTACCAACGTATTGGCATCGACCTCTTCAAGGAACGCGTCTATGCAGCGAATCATTAAGAACAACCAGGTCGTCGACGAAACCTGGCACTTGCTGCCCAAGGACGCGACCCTCGATGGCATCTCCAACTGCGACGACCTGATCGTGCCGCTGGCACTGTGGCGCGACCACGGCCACGCCCTCAAGGCCCGCGATGGCGGCCTGGGCGTCTGGCTGGATGCGGACGAAGAAGCCGAAGAGATCGGTGCCGATGTCCACAACTTCCAGGTGATCGCCTTGAACTTCCCGGCCTTCACCGACGGCCGCAACTACTCCAACGCGCGGCTGTTGCGTGATCGCTATGGCTACAAGGGCGAACTACGGGCCATCGGCGACGTACTGCGCGACCAGTTGTTCTACCTGCAGCGCTGTGGTTTCGACGCTTATGCACTGCGGGCCGACAAGGACCCCTACGAAGCCCTGGAAAGCCTCAAGGACTTCTCGGTGACCTACCAGGCCGCCACGGACCAGCCACTGCCGCTGTTCCGCCGCCGCTAGGCCTGCGCCAACAAAAAGCCCTGGACCGGTTTCCCGCTCCAGGGCTTTTTTGCATCGGTCGTCTTCTAGACCGTCATCGCGGGCACGTTCCCACAGAAACCTGGGTTCGAGCTTCGTTGTAGGAGCGAGGCTTGCCCGCGATAGTTCTCAAGGCGCGCACCCACTGCAAGCTCGCGCAGCCTTACCAGAAACGCTGCTGGGTCAGACGGCTCCACCAGGTCAGCAACACGCGGTCCACCGAACCACTGGCCGCCAGCCCTACCCGCTCCTGCAGGCTCTTGCGCTCGGCGTAGTGCAGGTGGAATACCTCGGCCGCCTTGGCTTTCTCGGCCAGGTACTCGTCGCTGGTCCGCAACTCGTCCACCAGTTGTTTTTCCTGGGCGGCTACGCCCAGCCAGACCTCGCCGGTGGCCACTTCATCGATGGCCAGTTGCGGGCGATAGCGGGCCACGAAGTTCTTGAACAGTTGATGAGTGACGTCCAGGTCTTCCTGGAACTTCTCCCGGCCCTTCTCGGTGTTCTCGCCGAACACCGTCAGGGTGCGCTTGTACTCGCCGGCGGTGAGTACCTCGAAGTCGATGTCATGCTTCTTCAGCAGGCGATTGACGTTGGGCAACTGCGCCACCACGCCGATGGAGCCGAGGATGGCGAAGGGTGCGCTGATGATCTTCTCGCCGATGCAGGCCATCATGTAGCCGCCGCTGGCCGCGACCTTGTCGATGCACACGGTGAGCGGCACCCCGGCCTGGCGAATGCGTGCCAGCTGCGAGGAGGCCAGGCCATAGCTGTGGACCATGCCGCCACCGCTTTCCAGGCGCAGCACCACTTCATCCTTGGGCGTGGCCAGGCTCAGCAACGCGGTGATCTCATGGCGCAGGCCCTCGGTCGCCGAGGCCTTGATATCGCCGTTGAAATCCAGGACGAACACCCGTGGCTTATCCTCGGCGGCCTGCTTCTTCTGCTTCTTCTCGGCCTTGCCCTTGGCCTTGCGCAAGGCCTTGAGCTGGTCCTTGTCCAACAGGCTCTGCTCCAGGCGTTCGCGCAGGTCCTTGTAGAAATCGTTCAGCTTGCTGACCTGCAACTGCCCGGCTCCCTTGCGCCGGCCCTTGCTGCGCAGCGCGGCAGCGGTGATCAGCACCACCAGGATGGCGACCACCAGGGTCACGGTCTTGGCCAGGAAACTGGCGTACTCGATGAAAAACTCCACGGAAACTCCTTACGCATGATCGCCACCCACCGGCGGCGCAATGGGCCCAAGCATACCGGCGCGACCGGTCGGCCACCAGTCGCGAAACCTTGCGTAGCCACGCTCCAACAATCATTTCAAACAAGCGTATGTTTTTTCATTGACAGCTCACCGGCATCCTCATAACCTCGCAAAACTTTCAACGTGCCGGGATGACGCGGACGTGGGCAGCATCTACTTGATTCGACATGGCCAGGCCTCCTTCGGTGCAGACGACTATGACGTGCTGTCGACCATCGGCGTGCGCCAGGCCAGCGTCCTGGGCGATCACCTGGCCGCCCTCGGAGTGAACTTCGATCGCTGCCTGTCCGGTGACCTGCAACGCCAACAGCACACCGCCCAGACCACCCTGGAACAGCTCGCTGCCGCTGGCCTGGCCACGCCGGCCCTGGAGATCGACCCGGCATTCAACGAGTTCGACGCCGACGCCATCATCCGCGCATTGCTGCCCGACCTGTTGTCCCAGGAACCCGAGGCGCTGAACACCCTGCGCAACGCCGCGCAAAATCGTGTTGAATTCCAACGCATCTTCGCCCTGATCATCCAGCGCTGGCTGGCCGGCACCTACGACCCACCTGGGCTGGAAAGCTGGCTGGGCTTCGTCGAGCGCGTCCAGGGTGGCTTGCAGCGGATCCTCGAAGCGGCGGACAACCGGCAGAAGATCGCCGTGTTCACCTCCGGCGGCACCATCACCGCCCTGCTCCACCTGATCACCCGGATGCCTGCCCAGCAGGCCTTCGAACTGAACTGGCAAATCGTCAACACTTCGCTCAACCAGCTGAAGTTCCGCGGTCGCGAAGTGTCCTTGGCCTCCTTCAACGGTCATACGCACCTGCAACTGTTGAAGGCACCGGAGCTCATCACTTTCCGCTGAGCCCGGCTTACCGTGAACCCTTGCTGTAACCACCCATAAAAGGATCGAACCATGACCTCCGTAGCTGACGCCGTAAAAGCCATGCAAGCCAAGTTCAACCCAGCTGCCGCTGCCGGCCTGGACCTGGTTTTCGGTTTCCGCATCGATGACACCAAGCACTTCTCGCTGGTAGTGAAAGACAGCACCTGCGAACTCAAGGAAGGCGAGAACCCAGACGCCCAGGTCACCCTGGTGATGGACGGCGAGACCCTGGACGGCATCGTCAGCGGCGAAACCGACGGCATGCAGGCCTTCATGGGCGGCAAGCTGCGCACCGAAGGCGACATGATGCTGGCCATGAAACTGAGCGAGCTGTTCCCAGCCTAAGACCCCGCAAGGTCCGGCCATCCACGAATCCCGCCCCCTGGCGGGATTCGTCGTTTTCAGCCCGCGCCAGCCGGCAGCGGCGCCACGCCGGACGCCGCCAGCAGCTCACGGGTGTAAGGATGCCGCGCCGCGGCAAACAACTGCTGCGTCTGGCCACGCTCCACCACCTGGCCGTCCTTCATCACGATCAAGTCATGGGCCAAGGCCTGGACCACCGCCAGGTCGTGGCTGATGAACAGGTAGGTCAGGCCATGCTCCTGCTGCAAGCGCCGCAACAGTGCCACCACCTGCTTCTGCACCGTGCGATCCAGGGCCGAGGTCGGCTCGTCCAGCAGGATCAGTTCAGGCTTGAGCACCAGGGCCCGGGCGATGGCGATGCGTTGGCGTTGGCCACCGGAAAACTCGTGGGGATAACGATGCCGCGCGGCCGGGTCCAGGCCCACTTGCTGCAGCACCTCGATCACCGCCCGCTCCTGTTGCCCGGGGTCCAGGTCGGTGTGCACCCGCAAGCCCTCGGCAATGATCTGCTGCACGCTCAGGCGCGGACTGAGGCTGCCGAACGGGTCCTGGAACACCACCTGCAATTGTCGGCGCAGCGGCCGCAGCTGCGCCCCCTCAAGCCCCTCCAGGGCCTGTCCATTGAAGCGGATGTGCCCTTCGCTGGCGATCAACCGCAAGATCGCCTGGCCCAGGGTCGACTTGCCCGAGCCGGATTCACCGACGATGCCCAGGGTCTTGCCCCGTTGCAGTTGCAGGTCGATGCCATCCACCGCCTTCAGGTAACGCCGTGGCCGCCACCAGCCGCCGCCCTGGCCGAACCAGACCTTCAGCCGCTCCACCGCCAGCAGGGTTTCACTGCTGCCCCGGGGCAGCGCCTGGCCGCCGGGCTCGGCATTGAGCAATTCCAGGCTGTAGGGATGTCGCGGTGCCTGGAACAGCTGCTGGCAATCAGCCTGCTCGACAATGCAGCCGCCGCGCATTACCGCCACACGCTGGGCAATGTGGCGCACCAGGTTCAGGTCATGGCTGATGATCAGCAGCGCCATGCCCAGGCGCTGTTGCAACGCCTGGAGCAACAGCACGATCTTGCGCTGCACGGTCACATCCAGGGCAGTGGTGGGTTCGTCGGCGATCAGCAACTCCGGTTCGCAGGCCAGGGCCATGGCGATCATCACCCGCTGGCGCTGGCCGCCGGACAGTTGGTGCGGGTAAGCCTTGAGCCGTTCCCGGGGGTTCTGGATACCCACCAGCTCCAGCAGCTCGAGGATCCGCTCCCGGGCCTGGGCCCCGGCCAGGCCCTTGTGCAGGCGCAGGGTCTCACCCAGCTGCCGCTCGACGCTGTGCAGCGGATTGAGCGAGCTCATGGGCTCCTGGAAGATCATCGCGATACGGTTGCCGCGCAGTTGGCGCAAACGCCCCGGCGCCACCCCCAGCAACTCCTCCCCGCGATAGCGGATGCTGCCCGCGATCCGCGCCGTACGCGGGTCGAGCAATTGCAGGAGGCTGTGGGCGGTCACCGACTTGCCAGAGCCGGACTCGCCCACCAGCGCCAGGCACTCACCGGGACGGATCTCCAGGTCCAGGCCATGCACCACCTCGGTGGCACCGAAGGCCACCTTCAGGCCACGCAGTTCAATCAAGGCTTGGGTCATCTTGGGCACTCGCAGTTTCAACTCTTGGGATCGAAGGCATCGCGGCAGCCTTCGCCGATGAACACCAGCAACGACAGGATCAATGCCAGGACGAAGAACGCCGTCAGCCCCAGCCAGGGCGCTTGCAGGTTGCTCTTGCCCTGGGCCACCAGTTCGCCCAGCGACGCGCTGCCGGCGGGCATGCCGAAGCCGAGGAAGTCCAGGGCCGACAAGGTGGCGATGGCGCCGGTGAGAATGAACGGCAGGTAGCTCAGGGTGGCGTTCATGGCGTTGGGCAGGATGTGCCGGCCCATCACTTGCAGGTCATCCACCCCCAGCGCCCGGGCTGCCTTGACGTACTCCAGGCTGCGGCTGCGCAGGAACTCGGTGCGCACCACGTCCACCAGGGCCAGCCAGGAGAACAGCGCCATGATCCCCAGCAGCCACCAGAAGTTCGGTTCGACGAAACCGGACAGGATGATCAGCAGGTACAGCACCGGCAGCCCCGACCAGACCTCCAGCAAGCGTTGCCCCCAGAGATCGACCCAGCCGCCGTAGTAGCCCTGCAGGGCGCCGGCGACGATGCCGACCAGGGCGCTGATGGCGGTCAGCGACAGGGCGAACAACAACGACACCCGCACCCCGAAGATCACCCGCGCCAGCACGTCCCGGGCCTGGTCGTCGGTGCCCAGCCAGTTGTCGCCACTGGGCGGGCTGGGGGCCGGCTGCGTCAGCTCGTAGTTGATGGTGTCGGAGCCGAAGGGAATCGGCGCGAACAACAACCAGCCACCCTGCCCCTCGATCAACTGGCGAACCGCGGCGCTGCGGTAATCCGGCTGGAACGGCAGCTGGCCGCCGAACTCCTGCTCGGTGTAGCGCTTGAAGGCCGGGAAATACCACTGGCCCTGGCACGCCACCAGCAACGGCTTGTCATTGGCGATCAGCTCGCCGCCCAGGCTCAGGGTGAACAGGCCGAGGAACAGCCACAACGACCACCAGCCACGCCGGTGCGCCTTGAAACGTTGCCAGCGCCGCCGGCCAAGGGGAGACAGGGGCATCAGAGCTTCCTCGCCGCGAAATCGATGCGTGGGTCGACCAGGGTGTAGGCCAGGTCGCCCAGCAGTTTTATCAACAAGCCGAACAGGGTGAAGATGAACAACGAGCCGAACACCACCGGGTAATCCCGGGAGACCGCCGCCTCGTAGCTCATGCGTCCCAGGCCATCGAGGGAGAAGATCACCTCGATCAGCAGCGAACCGCCGAAGAACACCGTGACCAGCGCCTGGGGCAGTCCCGCCACCACCAGCAGCATGGCGTTGCGAAACACATGGCCGTACAACACCTGGCGCTCGGTCAGGCCCTTGGCCCGCGCGGTGACCACGTACAGGCGCGAGATCTCGTTGAGGAAGCTGTTCTTGGTCAGCAGGGTCAGGCTGGCGAAACCGCCGACCACCAGCGCGCTGACCGGCAGCACCAGGTGCCAGAAATAGTCGGCGATCTTGCCCAGGGTGCTCAGTTGGTCGAAGTCGTCCGAGACCAGGCCGCGTACCGGGAACCAGTCCAGCAGGGTGCCGCCGGCGAACACCACGATCAGCAACAGGGCGAACAGGAACCCCGGCATCGCGTAGCCGACGATGATCGCCGCGCTGCTCCAGACATCGAACCCCGAGCCGTTGTGCACCGCCTTGCGAATCCCCAGGGGAATCGACACCAGGTAGGTAATCAGGGTCGCCCACAGGCCCAGGGACAAGGTCACCGGCAGCTTGTCCAGGATCAGCTCGGTGACCGTGGCGCCACGGAAGAAGCTCTTGCCGAAGTCCAGCCGGGCGTACTGCCCGAGCATCAGCCACAAGCGCTCGCTGGCGGGCTTGTCGAAGCCGTACTGGCGCTCGATGTCCGCCAGCAGCTGGGGGTCCAGGCCCCGGCTGGCGCGGGACTCGCCGGCCACGCTCTCCACATGCCCGCCGCCCACCGCGGCATTGGCGCCGATGCCCTGCAAACGGGCGATGGCCTGCTCCACCGGTCCTCCGGGAGCGGCCTGGACGATGACGAAATTGACCAGCAGGATGCACAACAAGGTCGGCACGATCAGCAGCATGCGCCGCAGGCTATAACCCAGCATGGACCACCTCCGCGCTGTGCTTGTGCATCTGGTCCTGGGTCAGTGCCGTCGGGCTGACTTCCCACCAGCTGTCCAGCCCGGCGTCATACAACGGGGCGACCGCCGGGCGACCGAAGCGGTTCCACCACACCGTGGAGATACCCGGTGGGTAATAGTTGGGAATCCAGTAGTAGCCCCACTGCAACACCCGGTCCAGGGCCCGGGCATGGGCCAGCATGCTGCTGCGGCTGTCGGCCCGGACCAGGCCTTCGAGCAAGGCATCCACCACCGGGTTCTTGAGCACCATGTAGTTGTTCGAACCCGGATCGTCGGCTCCCTCGGCGCCGTAGTAGTTGAACAGCTCGCGCCCCGGAGCCTGGGACACCGGGTAGCCGACGACGATCATGTCGTAGTCGCGGCTGCGTACCCGGTTGGTGTACTGCGCGCTGTCCACCTGGCGAATGTCGAAGCCGATGCCGATCTGCGCCAGGTTGCGCTTGAACGGCAACAGCAGGCGCTCGAAGCCCTTCTGGCCATTGAGGAAGGTGAACTGCAGCGGCTCGCCGGCGGCATTCACCAGGCGATCGCCGCTGGGGGTCCAGCCGGCCTCGCGCAGCAGTTGCAGCGCCTGCAACTGCTGGCTACGGACGATCCCGCTGCCATCGGTCCTGGGCGCCTCGAACACCTGGCTGAAGACCTCATCCGGGACCTGCCCGCGCCAGGGCTCGAGGATCTTGAGCTCCTCGGCCGAGGGCAGGCCCACCGCCGCCAGTTCGCTGTGGGAGAAGAAGCTGCGCTGGCGCAGGTACAGGCCGCGCATCATCTGCCGGTTGCTCCACTCGAAGTCCCACAGCAAGGCGATGGCCTGGCGTACCCGGCGATCCTGGAACAGCGGCCGCTGCAGGTTGAAGACGAAGCCCTGGGTGCCCTGGGCCGCGCCAGGGGCCAGGTGCTCGCGCTGCAGGCGGCCATCGTCCAGGGCGGCACCGGCATAACCGATGGTGTAGGCAGTGGCGGAGAACTCGCGGTTGTAGTCATAGCCACCGGCCTTGAGGATCTGCCGCGCCACATCGGTATCGGCGAAGAACTCCAGGCGCAGGCGATCGAAATTGTAGCGCCCGCGCGCCACCGGCAGGCGCTCGCCCCACCAGTCCTTGACCCGCTCGAAGGTCACGCTGCGCCCGGCATCCACCTTGGCCACCCGGTACGGGCCACTGCCCAGGGGCGGCTCGAAGCCCCCGCCATCGGCAAAATTGCGTCCGCGCCACCAGTGTTCCGGCAGCACCGGCAACGACGCCAGGTCCAGGGGCAAGGTGCGGCTCTGGGCATTCTTGAACACGAAGCGCACTTGGCTGGGCGACTCCACCAGGACCTCGGCCACGTCGGCGAACTGCTGGCGGTACTTGAGGCTGCCCTGGGTCATCAGCAGCTCGAAGGTGAAGCGCACATCGCTGGCGCTGATCGGCCGGCCATCGGCGAAGCGCGCTGCCGGGTTCAGGTACAACCGCAACCAGCGCCGGTCCGGGGCCAGCTCCAGGCCCTGGGCCACCAGGCCATACACCGTGTAGGGCTCGTCCTGGGAGCGGTAGGCCAGGGGCGCGTAGACCCAGCCGTCGACCTCGGCCACCCCGGTGCCCTTGTCGATATAGGGCACCAGGTGATCGAACGGTCCGCTCTCCAGGGCAGAACGGCGCAGGCTGCCGCCCTTGGGCGCGTGCGGATTGACGTAGTCGAAGTGACTGAAGCCTGCCGGATACTTCGGTGCCTCGCCGTACACCGTCAACGACGGTTGCACGGCAGCCGACACCGCCGGGCTCAGCAGCACCCACAGCCAGAGCAAGAAGAAGGTTCGCAACGGCATTGCAACAAGCCCCTCTAGACAGCGACCGGGAGCGCACGGGCCAAGATGATCCGTGCGCCAGGCACCCGGGCGCGATTCTCGATGATCGCAACGCCCCGCTCCTGCCTGTGTTGTGCAACCAGGCCGGCCTTTTTATAGAGCGGGGTCTAGATCCATTGGTTACTAAAAAGCCTTCGGACTGCCGTTATCGGCTCGTTCAGAAGCTGTAGCTGAGCCGGGTGTACAAGGTCCGCCCGAAGGGGTCCGAGTAACGCGGGTCGTAGCCGCTCTGGAAGGTGTAGGTCTGGTTGCTGAACGGCGGCTCGCGGTCCAGCAGGTTCTTCACCCCCAGGGTGACGGCCAGGGACTTGCGCCAGGTGTAGGTGCCCGCCAGGTCCCAGACGCTGTAGGCGCCGACGCTGTGGTGGGTGCTGGGGTCCGAGTCGTGATAGCCGCTGGTGTAGCGGTTGGTCAGGCTGGCGCCCAGCGGCCCCTGGTTCCAGGTCGCGGTCAGGCTGTGGCGCCAGCGCGCCACCGCACCGGCGGAGGAGAAATCACCGCCGCGAAAATCCCCCAGCTTGTCGATGAAGGCGCCCTTGAGCTCTTGCTGGTACTCGTAGCGGTTGACGTAGGTACCTTGCAGCGCCACGCCGAACTGGCCCCAGGCCAGGGCCGGCAGGCGATAGTCGAAGTTGACGTCCACCCCTTCGGTCTTGAGCTTGCCCAGGTTGGACAGGCCGGTGACCACATGGTCGATGGAGCCATCGGCCTTGCGCACCAGGCGATCGGAATACAGGCCGGGGTTCTCGAACGGCGAGGACTCGGGGAATTCGGCGATCTGGTTGGCGATATCGATCCACCAGAAGTCCAGCCCGGTGGTCAGGCGCTCGAACGGCTGGTAGACGAACCCCAGGGTCACGTTGCGCGCGGTCTCGGGCTTGAGGTTGCGGTTACCGCCAGAGCTGCGGTTGAACTGCTGGGCGCAGTCGCGGTTGGCGATCCCGCCATGGCTCGGATTGCCGCCGGCGCACAGCACCGGATCGTTGTAGTTGGCGTTGGTGAAGGTGGTATAGCTCGGGTTGTACAACTCGTACAACGAAGGTGCGCGGAAACCTTCGCTATAGGCACCGCGAACCACCAGCTCGCGAAACGGCTGGAAGCGGAACGAATACTTGGGATTGGTGGTGCTGCCGAAATCGCTGTACTTGTCATGGCGCACCGCCGCCGACAACTCCAGGCTGTCGAGCACCGGTACGTTGAGCTCGGCGTACTGGGCCTGCACGCTGCGATCGCCCGCCACGGCGCCATTGGGATCGACTCCCAGGTTCTGCAAGTCACCGGCGAAGGCCGCGAAATCCTGATGGAAATCCTCCTTGCGATACTCGCCCCCCAGGGCCAGGCCGGCCGGGCCCGCACCGAACCAGTCGCCGATCTCGCGGCTGGCACGCCCGTCGATGGACTTGACCCGGCCCACAGCGGTGCCGTAGTCGCCGCTCACCGTGTTGGCCGCCAGCAAGGCTTGGCCTGCGCTGGTCTGTGGCCCGAAGGGGTTGATCACCCCGTTGGCGATCCCCTGGCGCACCGCCTGATCGAGCACATAACCGCTGCGGATGGTGTTGGTCACCTTGTTCTGGTTGTAGGCCGCGCCCAGGTTGTAGTCCCAGCCGGCCACGTTGCCGTCGAAGCTCAGCAGCAAGCGCTGGTTGCTGTTGTCGTCTTCATGCCGACGAGCGCCGACCGGGGCTTCACGCCAGTTCACCGATACCGGCTGCGAGGGGTCGAGGACAAAGTCGCTGGGCCCCGGGGTGATGCCATTGCCCGGGTAGAACGCGGTACCCGGGTTGATCTGGTTGCCCATCAAGGTGCCGGGGCCGATCTGGGTGCGGTTCTGGTTGCGCGCCCAGAAGTACTCCAGGCTGACGTTGTGTTCATCGCTGAGTTTGCCGGTGGCCTTGGCAAAGGCCGAGGTCTTCTCGGTTTCCGGCACCAGGTCCAGATAGCTCCACAGGCTCTGCCGGCAGATGCCATTGCGCGACAGCAACCCCGGGGCGTTGCAGCCGGAACCGGCCAGGGGGTTGGTGGCGTTGCCGCCCTGGCTCCAGTTGGCCGGGAAGGCCGTGCCCGAGGTGTAGTCCAGGCCGCGACCGGGCTGGTAGTTGTAGGTGTAGCCACGGTCCTTGGCCGCCAGGCGTTCCTGCTTGTCGTGGCTGACCACGCCAAAGACATTGAAGCGATCCTCCTCCAGGTCGCCGAACCCCCAGCTGCCGCTGAAGTTATTGCTCTGGCCACCGCCTGAATGAGTCGGGGTGTCGTAGCTGGTGCTGACCTGGCCGGTGGTGAGGCTGGTCTTGGTGATGAAGTTGATCACCCCGCCGATGGCGTCGGTGCCGTACAGCGCCGAGGCACCGTCACGCAGGACCTCGACCCGGTCGATGGCGGCGAAGGGAATGGTGTTCAGGTCCACCCCGGAACCGTTGCTGGAGCTGGTGGCGTTGTTGCTCAGGCGCCGGCCGTTGAGCAGCACCAGGGTTTTGTTCGGACCGATGCCACGTAGGTCGGCGAAGGCCGCGCCGCCGCTGCTGGAGCCCACCGAACGCCCGGAACCCACCGAGGACTGGTTGGCGGAAATGCGGTTGATCAACTCCTCGGTGCTGGTCACGCCCTGCTCGCGCAGTTTCTCGACCCGCAGGATGGTGACCGGCACCGCGGTCTCGGCATCGACCCGGCGGATCGCCGAACCGGTGACTTCGACCCGCTGCAACTGGGTGGTGGGTTCGGCGAAGGTCGCCGGGGTCGGCGCCACGCTGGCGGCCGGGGTCGCCGCGGCGCTGATCACCACGCCCTGGGCGCCCTCCTCGTCCTTGAGGCCAGTGCCGTGCAACGCCAGGGCCAGGGCCTGGTTGTGGCTTAGCTGGCCCTTGATCGCCGGGGCGGTATGCCCGGCCACCAGCGCCTGGGAAAAAGAGATCGGCAGGCCGCTCTGGCGCGAGATGCCCAGCAGCGTCTGGTCCAGCGGACCGGCGGGCAGGTCGAACGACTCGCTGGCGGCCCAGGCCGGCACGATCTGCAGAGACAGCAGCAAGGCCAGGCTCAAGGGGGATTTACGGGGTACAGACAGACTCATGGATAACCATCCCTGCGTTAGGTTCATGCAGGGATGTGCAATGGCCAGCGGTTTTTTATAGGTCCGGTTTAGACCGTTGGGTGCTGACCTTATACCCGCCGGGATACCCCGCTGGCCGGGCCGCTGAAGCGCCTGCGGAGCATGGCCTCGCAGGCTCGACAGCGGCTACAAGAACCGCCGCTGCCGCAGGCTGCGCATGGCCCGCAGGGCCACGGGGGTTCAACTGCCGAAGTGGTAGCTCAGGTCCAGCCACCATTGGCGCCCGTAGGCGTCGTAGTTGCCGGTGGGGTAATAGGGCCAGCCGCCGGAATCGTCGTGCTTGTACTGGTTGAGCAGGTTGTTGACGGTCAGGCCGAGGCTGGCGCGGTCGTTGATCTTGTAGCGGGCACTGGCGTTGAACACCGTCCAGGGCGACAGCCGGCCATCGCCGTTGCCATTGGTGACACTGCCGTAGCGGATGCCCATCAGGGTCGCGCTGTAGTGCGCATAGTCCCAGGTCAGGCTGGCGTTGGCCTTGCTGCGCCAGTCATGGTTGCTGCGGTCGGAGCGCAAATCCAGGCTCGCGGCCTGGTCGGACTCCTTGTAGTAATGCGAAAGCACCAGGGTGTAGCCCAGGGTCGAGCTGAATGCCCCGTAGTCGCCAGCGCCCCAGCGAATGTTGCTCTTGAGATCCAGGCCGCTGACCCGCTCGCTGGCGGCGTTGATCGCATTGACCCGCACCTGCTGCAGCTTGTTGGGGTCCACCGCGGCATTGCCGGGGTTGCGCTGGACCCGCGCCAGCACTGCCTGGCAACTGGCCGAGTGGATGTCCTGGGCGCCGCTGCGGCAGGCGTTCTCTTCCTGCAACAGGCGGTTCTGATCCACGCTCGTCAACAAGTCATCGATCTGCACCCGCCCGTAGTCGGCGGAAATATCGAAATTGCGCGACGGCGACCACACCAAGCCATAGGTCCAGGACTTGCCCCGCTCGGACTTGAGGTCGCTGGTGCCACTCTGCACGTAGTCCACCCGCCCGCGATCACAGGCGCCCTCCACCCCCTTGCTGCAGCCGTAGTAGTCGATCTGGTCCGGGTAGTAGCCGTTGCTGTCGGCCTGGTAGATGTAGTTCAGGTCCGGCGCACGAAAGCTGGTGCCATAGCTGCCGCGTACCAGCAGGCTGGTCAGCGGGCGCCACTCCAGGCCGAGGTTGTAGGTCTTCTGCTGTTCGCTGCGATCGGCGAACTTGTACTGGTCCCAGCGTCCGGCCAGGGACGCCAGCACGCTATCGGTGACCGGCACGCTGAACTCGCCGCCCAGGGCATAGCGCTTGCGCGAGCCACCGGACTCCTGCGCCGGTGCGGCGCCGTAGAACAACCCCTCGTTGAGCCCCGAGTCGGGCTCGATGCGATACGACTGCTTGCCCATTTCCAACACCCCGGCGAACCCCACCGGCCCGGCCGGCAAGTCGAACAGATCACCGTTGATCGAGGCGTTGTAGGTCTGCGACACCGAGCGACTGGTCTCGGTCTGGTTGCGGCGGAACTGGCGCCACTCGTCGGGAGTCAGCGGCCGGTCCAGGCGCGCCGGGTCCGGAGCGAACACCGGGTGGCCATCCTGGGTACCTAGTTGCGGCCCCAGGTAGAAATCGCGGATGGTCGACAACGGCCGGTAGCGGGTGCTGCGCACGCTGCGGTATTCCGAACGGTTGGCCGCCAGCTCGTAGCTCCAGCCGCTGTCGCCGAGCTGGTCGGACAGCCCCAGGGTGCCGGTCCAGGAAGTCTCGCGCCATTTGCTGTTGTTGCTGGTGCGCCCGCCGATCTCCTCCTCGGAGAAACGCCGGAACCAGCGCTCCAGGTTGCCGGTGTTGGCGTTGATGAAATCCGGGGAGGTGAAGGTCGGGCCGCGGGTGTTGTTCTGGATATGGTCCAGGCCGTACATCAGGTCGGCGTACAACTGGCCGCTGTCGCTGAAGTGCCAGGTCCCGCGGGTGTAGCCGTCGTAGTTTTCCTTCTGGGTCTGCAAGGTCCAGTAGTCGTTGTACATTTGGTCGGTGGTACAGCGCCCGCCGCTGCCGCCCAGGTGATTGCCGAAGGTGCCCTGGTAGGCGCCGCACCCGGGGCCCAGGTAGCGGCCGGTATCGAGGTTGCGCCGGTAGCCGACATCCACCGCCGGGCTGCTGTCCATGAACCCGCGGTCGTCGGCCCAGATCGGTTCGCGCCGGGTCAGCTCCAGGCCGAACAGGCCGTCGAAGTCGCCCCAACTGCCGCCACCGCTCAGTTGCAGGCGCTGGTTGTCGCCACCGCCACGTTCGCTGGTGCCGCCGCGCAGGTTGAGGTCGATGCCGTCGATCTTCTTCTTGAGGATGATGTTGACCACCCCGGCGATGGCATCCGAGCCGTAGACCGCCGAGGCTCCGCTGCTGAGGATCTCGATGCGCTCGATGACCGCCGAAGGAATGTTGGCCAGGTTGGTGAAGTTGACCTGGCCGCCATAGGCGGTCGGATAGTCCGCCACTCGCCGGCCGTTGATCAGCACCAGCGTATGGTTGGGCCCCAGGCCGCGCAGGTTGAGGGCACTGGCGGCTGGCTGCCAGGTGTTGCCGTAGTCCTCGCCCTGGGTCATGCCGGTGTTCTGGGTCTGGGTCGCCAAGGCGTCGTAGACGTTGCGGTAGCCGCGGGCCTCCATCTCCTGCTGGGTGATCACGGTGACCGGAGTCGCGCCGTCGGTCTGCGCCCGGGCGATGCGCGAGCCGGTGACCGTGACCTTCGATAGCCGTGGCTCGCTGGCACTGGCGGAGCTATCGGCGCGGACCGTGGCCGGGGCAGGCTTGGCCGCTGCCGGACGCAAGACCAGGCCCTGGTCGCTGGCCTCCACTTCCAGGCCGCTGCCTTGCAGCGCCCGCTCCAGCGCCTGCCGGGCATCCAGTGCGCCACGGATGGCCGGCCCCTGCTTGCCTTGCACCAGGTCCTGGCGGAAGGAGATCGGTACCCCGCTCTGGCGCGAGATATCCAGCAGCACCTGGTCCAGCGGCCCCTTGGCGATATCGAAGGAGAAGACTCCGGCCGCCGGTTCCTGGGCCAGAAGTGGCGCCGGGCAACTGGCGATGCCCAGGGCTACGGCCAACGACAATCGGCATAGATGCCGGAGCGGACGGTTGAAACAGTTCTGTGAAGACATCCCGAAGCCCTTCCCTGTTGAATGCAGTTGCAGGGAATGAGCGGCGGCAGGCGGTTTTTTATAGGGCGCGGGTTAGGCCAAGGGGCTATGAGCTTATAACCCGCCTTGGCGCGGCTCGATACTGACCCAGTAGGGGCTGTGGTAGCGCACCCGGATCGGCAGCGAACGCTCCAGCAGTTGCAGGGTGCGATCACTTTCGTCCAGCGGGTAGAGGCCACTGAGGCGCAAGCCGGCGACCTCGGGATCGACCCGCAGGATGCCACGTCGGTAACGACGCAACTGCTCGACGATGTCCCCCAGCGGCCGATCGCGCGCCTCCAGCAGGCCCTGGGTCCAGGCGCTCTCATAGCCCTTGGCCGCCTCCAGGGCCAGCAAGCCCTGGCCATCGAAGCGCAGGCTCTGCCCCGCCGCCACCACCTGCCGGGTGCCATTGGCCGTCAGCACTTCAACCTGGGAATGCAGCATCACCAGTTGGGTCGAGGCTTCGTCGCGACGCACCAGGAAGCGAGTACCCAGGGCACGCATGCGGCCATGCTCGGTCTGCACCACGAACGGTCGCGACGGGTCCCTGGCCACGTCCACCTGCAACTCACCACTGTGCAGCTCCAGTTGGCGCTGGCCCGGGTCGAAATGCGCCACCACCCGGGTACAGGCATCGAGCACCAGCGCACTGCCGTCATCGAGCCTCAGGCTGCGGCGCTCGCCCACGCCGGTGTACAGCGCGCCGGCGGGCGCCCACCCCTCCAGCTGGCGCCCCAGTAGCCCCGCTGCCAACGCCATGCCCAGCAGGCCCAGGCTGCTGCCAATGAAGCGTCGCCGGCTCGACGGGGCGTTGAGGCTGTGCAGCAGGCTGTCGCGGCTCAGCTGGCGCAGGGCAGGGTGCTGCAGGGCCGCGAACCCGCCGCCCATCAGGCCGATGACCTGCTCATGGGCGGGGTCGGCGCTGCGCCAGGCGGCGAACGCCTCGGCTTGCACCGCGCTCATCTGGCCCGACTGCAACAGGGCCATCCACTGGGCGGCCTCGTCCACCACCGCCGGGTCGATCCGCGAGCGACTCATGTTTCCACCAATGCCAGGTAGCAGCGCTTGAACGCCTCGGCCATGTACTGCTGCACCCGGCTGGTGGACACCCCCAGCAAGGCGCCGATCTGGGCATAGGTCAGGCCGTCCAGCTGGTGATAGAGAAACGCCGCCTTGGCCTTGGCCGACAAACCGTTGAGCAACTGGTCCACCGCCAGCAGCGCCTCGATCAGCAGGGCACGCTCCTCCGGCGAGGGATGCACCGGCGCAGGTGCCAGCGCCAGGCTTTCCAGGTAGGCGCGCTCCAGGTCCTGGCGGCGCCAGCCTTCGTAGACCAGGCGCCGGGCGATGGTGGTCAACAATGCCCGCGGTTCACGAATGGCGCTCGGATCGGGCAAGGCCAGGACCCGGACGAAGGTTTCCGAGGCGATGTCCTGGGCGCTGTGGTGACAGCCCAGGGCCCGGGCGACGGAGGCGCACAACCATTGGTAGTCCTTTTTGAACATCTGCCCGATCAGCGGGTAATGAGGGTTCGGATTCGTACCCATGCCTTGCTCCCTCGGCAGGCGTTCGAGCGCCTGGCACACCGATGATTGCGCCGGGCCAGTCCCGGTCCCGGATTGAGGCAGCGACTGTGCAATAGCGCCGACCCTGTTTTGAAGTAATTAAAAATTCTCTACAACTAACTAAAAAACATAAGCCATCCAGCGGCCCCTGCACCCTGGGTGCCGCTTGATTGATCTCGGTCAGCAGACGATTGCCTGTGCCCCCCTACTCTTGCGCCTCCATCACGGCCATGGACGGCTCATCGAAAGCCGCCTGCCACCCGATCACTCAAGGAAGAGTCTTGTCATGCGATCACTGAAGATCATCCTGCTATCCACCGCTTTCAATGGCCTGACCCAACGCGCCTGGCTCGATCTGCGCCAGGCCGGGCATCGTCCCAGCGTCGTGTTGTTCACCAGCGAAGAGCAAGTCTGCCAGCAGGTCGAGGACGCCGGCGCCGACCTGGTGATCTGTCCTTTCCTCAAGGACCGGGTGCCGCAGCAGCTGTGGAGCAACCCCAAGCGGCCGGTGGTGATCATCCACCCGGGCATCGTCGGCGATCGGGGTGCCAGCGCCCTGGACTGGGCCATCAGCAAGGAGCTCAAGCGCTGGGGCGTCACCGCCCTGCAGGCGGTGGAAGAAATGGACGCCGGGCCGATCTGGGCCACCCACGAATTCAACCTGCCGGCCGGGATGCGCAAGTCCGAGCTGTACAACGGCCCGGTCAGCGATGCGGCGATCCACTGCATCCGCGATGTGGTGGAGAAGTTCCGCAACGGCTACACCCCCGAACCGCTGGACTACGACAAGCCCTCGGTGCTCGGCCGCCTGCAACCGAACATGAAGCAAGCGGACCGCACCTTCAGCTGGCATGACTGCGCCCGGTTCATCAAGCGCAGCATCGATGCCGCCGATGGCCAGCCCGGAGTCCTGGCCAGCCTCGCCGGCGGCCAGTACTACGTATACGACGCGCACCTGGACCCGCGCACCGGCACCCCGGGGGAACTGCTGGCGGTGCACGACGACGCGGTACTGGTGGCCTGCGGCGACAGCAGCCTGTGGATCGGCTCCCTGCGGCTCAAGCCCCAGAGCGGCGAAGAAACCTTCAAGCGTCCGGCGCGCCATGTACTCGGCGAACGCCTGGCCGCAGTGCCGGTACTGGACTGGTCGGTGGCCAGCACGCCGTTCAGCACCGAGGCCTACCAGCCGATCCGCTATCGCGAATCCGGCAAGGTCGGCGAGCTGACCTTCGAGTTCTACAACGGCGCCATGAGCACCGAGCAATGCCAGCGCCTGGTCAGCGCCCTGCAATGGGCCAAGGCCCGCGACACCCAGGTGTTGCTGGTGCGCGGCGGCCGTGGCGCATTCTGCAATGGCGTGCACCTGAACGTGATCCAGGCGGCTCCCGAGCCGGGCCTGGAGGCCTGGGCCAACATCCAGGCCATCGACGATGTCTGCCGCGAGCTGCTCACCGCCCGCCAGCTGGTGGTCAGCGGCCTGACCGGCAATGCCGGCGCTGGCGGGCTGATGCTGGCCCTGGCCGCCGATGTGGTCCTGGCCCGCGCCGATACCGTGTACAACCCGCACTACAAGAGCATGGGCCTGTTCGGCTCCGAATATTGGACCTACAGCCTGCCCCGCGCCGTGGGCCAGCCCCTGGCCCGCCAGTTGACCGAAGCCTGCCTGCCCATCAGCGCCCTCCAGGCCCTGCAAATGGGCATGGTCCAGGAAGTGGGTCCACGGGATCCCGAAGAGTTCGGCCTGTGGCTGCTGCAACGGGCCAACGCCGTGCCCAGCGACCCGCGCTACCAGCATCTGCGCCAGCGCAAGCTCGATGCCGATCCGCAGTTGATGCAGCACTGCCGCAACGCCGAGCTGGAAGAAATGCACATGGACATGGTGCAGAACCGCAAGGGCTTCGCCGAGAAGTGCCGCAACTTCGTCTACAAGCGCAAGGCCTGCTGCACCCCCGAGCGCCTGATCGAGAACTGGGCCAAGCCCCAGGATATCGCCCTGGTGGGTTGAACCGCGTTCCCCTCCTGAACCGTCGCCCGGCTTGCCGGGCGGCGACTTCAGGCCCCCGGCTGCAACAGCAGCGCCACCAGGGCGGTCCAGCCGGTCTGGTGGCTGGCCCCCAGCCCGCGCCCGCTATCGCCATGAAAGTACTCATGGAACAGCACCAGGTCACGATCCCGGGCATCGGCCTGCAACTGCGGGTAGCCGCTCATCGACGGCCGCCGCCCATCCTCGTCCAGCAGGAACAAACGGGTCAGGCGCTGGCCCAGGCTGTCGGCCACCTCTTGCAGTGACGCCAGGTAACCCGAGCCCTGGGGATATTCCACCGAGAAGTTGACGTCGTAGTAGCGATGGAATTCGCGCAGGGATTCGATCAGCAGGTAGTTGATCGGCATCCACAACGGCCCGCGCCAATTGGAGTTGCCGCCATACAGGCGTGAGCCGGACTCGGCCGGTTCGTAACGGGCGCACAACTGCTTGCCGTCGACCTGCAGGGCGAATGGCTGCTCGAAGACCCTGGACAGCGAACGAATCCCGAATGCCGAGAGGAACTCGTTCTCGTCGAGCATGCGCTTGAGCAAATCCTTGGTTCGTTCCCCGCGCAGCAAGGCCAGCAGCAGGCGGTTGCCCTTGCCCGGCTCGTACCAGCGCGACACCAGGTTGGCCAGGTCCGGCCGATGGTGCAAAAAGCCCAGCAGGCGCTGGGCCAGTCCCGGCAGGCATTCATGTTCGTGCTGTTCCAGCACCTGCACCGCGAACAACGGCAGCAGGCCGACGATGGAGCGCAGGCGCAGTGGCTCGCTGCGGCCGTCGGGACGTTGCAGCACGTCGTAGAAGAACTGGTCCTGTTCGTCCCACAGGCCCTCGGCGCTGTCGTCCACCCGGTTGATGGCCCCGGCGATGTAGAGGAAATGCTCGAAGAACTTCACCGCGATATCCACGTATACCGGGTTGCGCCGGGCCAGTTCCAGGGCGATACGCATCAGGTCCAGGGCATAGGCCGCGACCCAGGCGGTGCCGTCGGCCTGGTCCAGGCTGTACCCCGGCGGCAAGGGCGCGGAACGATCGAACAGGGCGATGTTGTCCAGGCCGAGGAAGCCACCCTGGAACAGGTTGCGGCCCTCCGAGTCCTTGCGATTGACCCACCAGGAGAAGTTCAGCAGCAGCTTGTGCAGGACCCGTTCGAGGAAGTCCATGTCGCCCTCGCCCGTGAGGGCCTGCTCCTGCTGGTAGACCCGCCAGCAGGCCCAGGCATGCACCGGCGGGTTGGCGTCGTCGAAACGCCATTCGTAAGCCGGCAACTGCCCATTGGGGTGCATGAAGCGGTCCTTGACCAGCAACAGCAGTTGCTGCTTGGCGAACCCCGGGTCGATCAGGGCGAACGCCACCGCCTGCAAGCCCAGGTCCCAGGAGGCGTACCAGGGGTACTCCCAAGTGTCGGGCATGCTGACGATGTCGCAGTTGGACAGGTGTCGCCAATGGCTATTGCGCAAATGCTGGCGCGACTCGGGCGGCGCCGGTTGCCCGGGGTCGCCGTCGAGCCACTGGTTGACATCGAAGTAGTACAGCTGCTTGGACCACAGCAGCCCGGCCAGGGCTTGGCGCTGCACATTACGCGCATCGGCGTCGCTGATGCCCTGCTGCAAGGCCCCGTAGAACTGGTCGGCCTCGGCGCGGCGCTGCTCGAACAGGCTGCGGGCGTTGACCGGCCCGCTGCCCGCCGGGGCGAAGCGCAGGTACAGGCTACGGCTCTCGCCGCCGGCCAGTTCCAGGGCGAAATGCGCGGCGGCCTTGGAGCCGGAGTCGAAGGTCACCGCCGTGGCTTGGCCGTGCACCAGGTAATCGTTGATCCCATCCTTGAACGGCCCCGGGCAGGCCAGGCCCTCGAGCCGCTGGAAATTGCTCTGGTTGTGGCAGAACAACCACTGGCAGGGCTCGGCTCCCCAGGCGCTGACCTCACGCTCGGGCAGCTTGGGATGCCGGGCCAGCAGTCGCTCACCCTCCAGGCGCAGGCTCGGCCGGGGCTGACCACCACCCCAGCTCCAGGTGTTGCGCGCCCAAACCTGGGGCAAGACCCGCAGGCGCGCCGGCTGGTGGTAGCGGTTGTGCACCGTGACCCGCATCAACAGGTCGTCTACGGTGTGCTTGGCATACTCCACCGTCACGTCGAAGTAGCGGTCGTCCTCGAAGATCCCGGTGTCGAGGATTTCGTACTCGGCATCATCCAGGCCACGGCGGGCGTTTTCCGCCACCAGGTCGGCATAGGGAAAGGCCCCCTGGGGGTACTTGTAGAGCATGCGCATGTAGGCATGGCTGGGCACGCCGTCGAGGTAGAAGTACAGCTCCTTGACGTCCTCGCCATGATTGCCCTCGGCGTTGTCCAGGCCGAACAGGCGTTCCTTGAGAATCGCGTCGTGCTCGTTCCACAATGCCAGCCCCAGGCACCAGTGCTGGTCCTTGTCGGAGAACCCGGCCAGGCCATCCTCGCCCCAGCGATAGGCGCGGCTGCGGGCATGGTCATGGGGGAAGTACTTCCAGGCTTCGCCGTCGGCGCTGTAGTCCTCGCGCACCGTGCCCCATTGCCGTTCGCTCAGGTAAGGCCCCCACTGGCGCCAGTGTTCGGCGTCCGGTCCGTGCAGGCGCTGGCCTTCGGGGGTGTCGAGGATGCTGCTCGGGGATCTTGCCGGCATGGGGAATGTCCTGGGCCACGGGAGTCCGTGGCAGTGTAGAAGCAGGCGCAGACCGAGCCGGTGACAAATACTTCATGCAGGCCCGCGGATCTTTTGGGTTAAATCGGCGTCGGCTGGTTCGTTATAATCGGCAACCTTGTGTATGGCAGTGCGTAACCCATGATGTTCAATCGCAAAACAATGCTCCCGGGGTTGCTGCTCGCGACCCTGTCCCTTGCGGCCCAGTCCGCGAGCCTCGACCTGCGCTACCCCGAGCCTGAACTGGCGGCGCCCAGCAGCACCAGGCCCCAGGCCACCGAGCCCGCCCCCCATAAGCTTCAACTGCAGTTCAAGCCCTCGGTGAGCTACGAATACAAGTGCAGCGGGCAATGCACCTATGAGACCCATATCGACCAATTGCACGATCGCGAAACCCGCCAAAGCACCACGATCGGCTTCAACTGACGCGGCTTGACCTCGGTCCCTGACGCCGCGGCGAGGCGGCCTGCGGGTACAGGCGCGCAAGGCCATGTCCCGAACGCTCGCCGAGCGTGCGGACCCGCATCGAGTGCACACAAAAACGCAACGCCACGCTGCGTCCTTTGTGATGGTTGGAGCCGGGAGGAGCGACTACAGTCGGTTCATCGGCAACCCACCTGACGCCCGACACAAGGATGCGTTCGATGACTGATCTGCACGAGCTCCAAGCCGCCCAACTGCTGGCGTTGTTCGCCAACCGCACGTTGTCTCCCCTGGACTACTACGACCATCTGCTGGCCCATATCGACGCCTGGGAGCCCCATATCCGTGCGCTCTACGCCTTCGACCCGGAGCAGGTGCGCCAGCAGGCCAGGGCTGCCACCGAGCGTTGGAACAAGGGCACCCCCTGCGGCCCGCTGGACGGGATACCGGTGACAATCAAGGAACTGATCGCCACCCGCGGCACGCCGATTCCCCTGGGTTGCGCTGCCACCGCCCTCACGCCGGCAACCCAGGATGCACCGCCAGCGGCACGCATGCGCGAGGCCGGGGCGATCATCCTGGCCAAGACCACGGTGCCGGATTTCGGCATGTTGTCCTCAGGGTTGTCGAGCTTCCACGGCCTCACCCGCAACCCCTGGAACCTGCAACGCAATACCGGTGGCTCCAGTTCCGGAGCCGGCGCTGCCGCAGCGGCCGGTTATGGTCCACTGCACATCGGCACCGACATCGGCGGCTCGATACGCCTGCCAGCGGCCTGGTGCGGCCTGGTGGGCTTCAAGCCGACCCTCGGGCGGGTTCCCATCGACCCTTACTACACCGGGCGCTGTGCCGGACCGATGACTCGTAGCGTCGAGGATACGATCCTGCTGATGCGCCACCTGGCACGGCCCGATGCCCGCGATGCCACCAGCCTGCCGCCGCTGACCAGCGACTGGAGCGAGCAACCGCTCTCGGTCAATGGCCTGAAGATCGGGCTGATGCTGCAACCCGGTGCCGGTCTGCAACCCGAGGGTTTTGTCTGCGAGGCCGTGGAACGTGCCGCACGCCTGTTCGAAAGCCACGGTGCCCGGGTACAAGCCCTGGCGCCGATCATGGACCGGCCCTTGCTGGATGGCCTGGACCGCTTCTGGCGCGCCCGACAGTGGGCCGAACTCTCGGCCCTGGGCAGCGAACAGTTCGCCAAGGTGCTGCCCTACATCCGCGAATGGGCCGCCCCTGGAGCCGACCTGTCCGGGGTCGAGGCCGTACAAGGCTTCAACCAGACGTTCGAGATGCGCCGTCGCGCAGCACAGGTATTCAGCGAGTTCGACCTGGTGCTGTCGCCCACCAACCAGGTCAACAGCTTTCCCGCCCACTGGCCATCGCCGAGCAACGATCCGCAACGGCCATTCGAACACATCGTCTTCACCCTGCCCTGGAACATGGGCGAACAACCGGCGCTGTCGATCAACTGTGGCTTGAGTGCCGATGGCTTGCCCATCGGCTTGCAGATGATCGCCCCGCGCTTTGCCGACCAATGGCTGCTGCAAGTGGCCAAGACCTACGAGAGCTGGCGTGGAGCGATCCACCGTTGGCCAAGCCCGCCGTCGCACTGACCAGCCAAGCCGTAACTGCCACCTTCACCCCAAGCCCCGGGCCTTGCCGCCCGGAGCCTGGGCAACCTATGAATAAAAATTCGAGGGGCCAGTATGCACAATCACCACCACACCCATTCCCTACCCCATGATGCGCCAGCGCCGAATGCACCGGGAGGCAAGCGCAGCGTGTTCGCGGTGATCCTCGGCAATGCCGTGGAATTCTTCGACTTCGGGGTCTACGCCACCTTCGCGGTGATGATCGGGCATACCTTCTTTCCCTCCGACAGCGCCTTCGTCAGCCTGCTGCTGTCGGTCACGGCCTTTGGCGTCGGTTTTATCGTGCGGCCCCTGGGGGCGGTGCTGATCGGTGCCTATGCCGACCGCGTCGGGCGCAAGCCCGCCATGCTGCTAACCCTGGTGATGATGGCCGTGGGCACCGGCAGCATCGCCATCCTGCCGGGCTACGAGAGTATCGGGATCGCCGCGCCGATCCTGCTGGTGCTCACCCGGTTGATCCAGGGCCTGGCCTGGGGTGGCGAGGCCGGCCCGGCCACCACCTACATTCTCGAAGCCGCACCGGCACACAAGCGTGGCACCTATGCCTGCTGGCAGGTGGTGGCCCAGGGTGTCGCCGCCATGGCCGCGGGCACCGTGGGCTATATCCTGACCCAGCTGCTGTCCGCCGAAGACCTCAACCGCTGGGGCTGGCGCGTGCCCTTCGTGTTCGGCCTGCTGGTGCTGCCCATCGGCATCTATATCCGGCGCAACCTGGCGGAGACCTTCCATGGCCAGGGCGAACAGGCCAGTACCGGCAGCCTGGTGCGCCAGGTCTTCGGTGCCCATCGCCGGGCACTGGTACTGGGCTTGCTGATTCTCTCCGGGAGCACCATCACCCAGTACTTCATCAACTACATGACCACCTTCGCCCTCACCGAGCTGAAGCTGCCCACCAGCATCTCGATGCTCTCCACCCTGGTGGCCGGAGCGGCGATGGCGGTGTGCGCCATCGCCGGTGGCATGCTCTGCGACCGCTACGGCCGGCGCACCATCCTCATGGCCCCCAGGGTAGTGCTGCTACTGGTGCTGTTCCCGGCCCTGCAACTGATGACCGAACACCCCAGCCCCACCACCTTTCTCACCGCCCTGGCCGTGCTATCGGGCCTGCATGGCATGAGTGGCGCGGCGTTGATCGTGCTCTTGGTGGAGAGTTTCCCCAAGGCCGTGCGCTCCACGGGTTTCTCCATCGTCTACGCCTTCGGCGTGGCGGCTTTCGGCGGCACGGCGCAGATCATCATCACCTGGCTGATCGGTACCACCGGCAACCCCATGTCCCCCGTGGGCTACCTGTTGCTGGCCAACCTGGTCTGCCTGGCCGCGGCCTGGTTCGCCAAGGAAACCCGCCCCGAAACTCCAGGGCGCGACAACCCGGAAGCAGGACTGGCACGAGCCCGCTAACCGACCGCTTTGCACTCGACGATCTTTTCGCTACCGTGCCGCCCTGGCGGTCACGGACGGCCCGACATCGCCTTCGTTTTCAGGGAAGCCACATGAAACCCTTCGCACTCTGCAGCCTGGCCCTGTTCGCCAGCGCGCCCTCCTGGGCCCAGGACAACCCACAGGCCCAAGCCCCGGGATTCCTCGAGGGCAGCCACCTGGATCTGAATCTGCGTCACTACTACTCCAACCAGCACACCCGGCGTGATACCTACCTTTGGATCAAGAAAGCCGAGGGTCTCGAACGCACCCGTACCCGACAGACCTGGGTCCAGACCGGCATGCTCAAGTACAGCTCGGGCTACACCCAAGGCCTGGTCGGCTTCGGTGTCGACGCCGGGCTGTTCAGCGCGGTCAACCTGGAACGCGGCCACGGCCGGGTGGCCAATGGCGGCGATCGGGTGCTGGTGGACAGTGCCGGTGATGCCCTGCCGACCTGGAGCCGCCTGGGGATCGGCGATGTGCGCCTGCGCCTGTCCAATACCGAACTCAAGGCCGGACGCCTGATGACCGACAACCCGGTGCTGCGCTACAAGGACAACCGTGCCCTGCCTTCGAGTTTCCAGGGCGTGGGCCTGTACAGCAATGAAACCGACTGGCTGGCGCCGCAAGCCGGCAGCTTCGACCGGGCGATCCCGCGGACCGGCACCGGCACCGAGCGCTTGACCACCACGTTCGGCAATCGAGCCTACAGTGGCGAGCGCATCAGCTACCTGGGGGCGACACTCAAGCCGGGGCTGGGCCTGGAAGGCAGTCTCTATGCCTCGCGCTTCGAGAATATGTGGGACCAGTACTACCTGGGGCTGACCCAGCGCGCTGGCGATAAGAGCCACCTGGCATTGAAGACCGCGTTCAACTACTACCACACCCGGGACCAGGGCCAGCAGCGCCTGGGTTACATCGCCAACGACGCCTTCAGCCTCGCACTGACCGCCAGCCACCAGGCCCACGGCCTGACCCTGGCCTGGCAACAGGTGTTCGGCGACGAGTACTTCGACTATGTATGGGAATCCACGGGCAACTACATGGCCAACTCGTTGTACTCGGACTACAACGGCCCCAACGAGAAATCCTGGCAACTGCGCTACGACCTGGACCTGGCAGCCTTCGGCGTACCGGGCCTGAGCGCCAGCCTGTGGCATGCCAAGGGCTGGAACATCGACGGCACGCACTACCGTGGCGACCGCAACGCTCGCAACCGAGGCTACAACGTGCGTGGCCTGGACGGCGCCCAGCATGACGAAAACGGCCTGACGCTGGCCTATGTGGTGCAGTCCGGCAGGTTCAAGGACGCGGTACTGCGAACCATCGTCTACAACCATCGCGCCAGCGGTGGGCAGATCGACGGCAGCTACGACGAGCTGCGCCTGGTGGGCAACTTTCCGTTCAACCTGTTCTAGGGTCGCGACCGCCCCGCAAGGCAACGCACAGCAGGTTGTCCGGTCAGTCGGCCAGGGCGTGATGCTGCATGGCCCGGGCGAGCATCGCCTGGCACTGGAGAGTGGCCACCGACAACGGGCGATTGCGATACACGCACAGATCGACACGGATGCGCTCCAGGTGCTCATCGTCGATCGGCACAGCCACCAGGCCATCCCCCAGGTCGCGAGCCTCGGCGTCCACCTGGGGCAGGATCAGCACCGCTGCACGCTGGCGCGCCAGGCTTTTTTGCACTTCCAGGGAGCTGGTGGTGAAAACCGGCAGGATGTTCAGCCCACGCTTCTTCGCCGCCCCTTCCAGTGCCTGGCGCACACCATAGGCCGAGCCGGGAATCGCCAGGGGCTGGTCTTCAAGATCCTCCAGGCGAATGCTTGGGCGCTGGGCGAAGGGGTGCTCGGCGCTGACCAGCACCCGGTGCCACAACTGGCACTGGGCGGTCACCTCCACCTCGGCACGTTCCTGTAGGTAAAAGGCCAGGCCCAGGTCGGCCTCGCCACTGCACAGGGCATCGAGGGTGGCACCGGCACTGGCGATCACGATATTGAAGGTCACCTTGGGGTGATTGCGATAGAACGCCGCCAGCACCGGAGCCAGCACACTGGAAACGATACTTTCCGACACATGGATACTGACGTTACCGGCGACCTGGCTTTGCCGACTGGCAATTACATCGCGGACCTGGTCGAAGCCGCGCAAGGTCGAGGCCACTTGCTCGGCCAGGCACTCGCCCTCCACCGTCAGGCGAATCCCCCGGGGGCCGCGCTCGATCAGGGCGCTGCCGAAGAAGTGTTCCAGCTGCTCGATCTGCCGGCTCACGGCCGTGGGAGTCACGTACAGGCGCTCCGCCGCCTGGCGCAAGGAAGCGCACCGGGCCACCTCGTGAAAGTAACGCAACGCGCGTAATTGCATGGCTGTCGATCCCTGTCGCTGAACGGATTGGGAAACAGGCAAATACTGCGCCAGCGCGGGTAGCCAAGGCGTTGTTACCAGTGAGAGTCACGCCGCAAACATTGATCTACCGGCCTGCGCTGCCTACCCTGCTAGACAGCCCTGCCGCGCCCGAGGACCGACCATGCCCCCCCTGCCCCGCACCGCCCTGCTTGCCACGCTGTTCGCCGTCCTGGCACAGCTTGGCGCTTGTAGCAGCATCACCCGCCAGCTCGATCCGGAGCCCACGGTCACCTCCGCCGGGATCCTGGCCTTTCGCGATATCTGCCTGAAATCCGCTCCGTCCTTCAACGGCGCCGCCACCGCTGCTCGCGAGCATGGTATCGGGGAGTTGAACGACGCGGGGTTCGCCAGGATGGGCATGAACCAGGACCAGACCCTTGGGGTCCAGGTGCGGGCCAACCAGGAATGCGCCGTCACCACCCCGAACCAGAACGACAGCTCCCTGACCCGGCAATTTCTCAGCGTTGCCGGCAAGTTCTCCAGCACGCCGGTGGAGCAGAGCCTGCCCGCCAAGCTCACTATCGACGGCAAGGTGTTCCTGTTGATGCACGATCGGCGTGGCGGCGAAGCCTATGTGATGCTCAAGGCGCCTTGAGCAAGCGGCCGCCGGGTCCTGGCGATAACCGAGGATCCGGCTCTTCCACGGCCAGCAAGCGCAGCAGGCTGGCGCCATCCATGGGCTTGTGGAACAGGTAGCCCTGGGCCGCGCCAACCCCCAGGCGCCGCAAGTGTGCCCGCTGCCTTGGGGTCTCGACCCCTTCGGCCACCAGCTCCAGCTCGAGGGATCGGGCCAAGCTGACCACAGCCTCGATGATCAGGCTTGCCTTGGGCCCATGGGCGTTGCCGATGAGCCCTGCATCGAGCTTGACCTGGCTGAAGGGAATGTCCGCCAGGCGGGTCAGCGAGGAATACCCGCAGCCAAAATCATCGAGGGACAGGCGTACCCCGCCTTTCACCAAGAGGCTGATGTTTTCGATAGCCGGCATATCCAGGACCAGGGCCACGCGCTCGGTGATCTCCAGGGTCACCTGGCTGGCCGGCACCGCGGCGGCCTCGATCCGTTGCAGAATCTGCCGGGCGAGTCCTGGCTCGCGTAACTGGCTGGCCTCGAGGTTGTAGGAAAACACCAGCCCAGCCCCATGGCCGGCCGGCAACCGGCGCTGCAAGTCCAACCCCTGTTGCAACAGGCTGTGGAACAGCTGGCGCTGTTGTTCGGGTCGCTCGAACAGAGCGAGAAAAGCACCAGGCCCCAACACACCCCGACTCGGATGCAGCCAGCGCACCAGGGTCTCGGCCCCGGTGATGCGCCGGGTCTTGAGGCACACCTGCGGCTGGAAAAAAGCCACGATCTGCCGTTGTTCCAGGGCCAGCAACGCCTGCTCTTGCGTGAGCGGCGGGGGCGGCGCCGACTGCCCGTGGCCCTGGCCGGCCCTCCTGGACTTGAGGGCCAGGGCCTTGAGCAGCAGCTCGCCCAGCAGGGGGGCATCCAGCTCTTCGAAGCTGCCCAGGTCGTGCTTGCCCGAATACTCAAGGAAATTCGCCAGGCCCCAGCGGAACGGGGCCTTCAGGGTCGTACTCGCGATCATCGAGAAGAAGGGATAGTACTCGCAGAGCCGGCGCAGGTAATGGATCGCCGCAGGGGATGCCAGGGAGTCGCAGATCACCAGGTCCGGGGCCTGGGTGCAGGGGGGAAAGCAGGTCCAATCGTCGTCGCTACAGACCACCTGGAGCTGGACGAAGGCGGTGCTGTCCAGGATCCGGGTAAAGCGCCGGGCCCTGAAGGTGTTCGAACACAACAGCAATACGCTCAGGGTCTTCATGGACTGCGGCTCCGGGCAAAAACCCATGCTAGCCAAAGCGCCCTGGAGCTGAATTCAAGATACATCCTGAATAGAAGTAGGAAAAATCTCTGGCCTGGACTGCACAGGTAAGCCCCGTAGAGGGCGACGCTAGCTGCCAGGCCCCTGGCTCGCCAGAGCCCCGATCTCGCCACGCAACCATTGCAGCCCCGGCGCCTGTTGCTGCTGGCGATGCCAGATCAGGCTGACCTGCACCGGCGCTGCCAGCAACGGCAAGCTGGCGATGCGGATCGGCAGCAACGCGGCGAAATGCTCCGCCAGGTGCCTCGGCACCGTGCCCAGAAGATCGGATTGCGCCACGATCAGCGGGATGCTCAGGTAGTTGGGTACGAACAGCTGCACCTGGCGCCTGACCCGCGCCGAACCCAGCACGATCTCCAGCGGCGACCCACGCCCGCCACGATCGGGAATCGCCACATGCTGGCAACCCTGGTAGGCCGCCAGGTCCAGCTCGGGAACGAAAGCCGGGTGTCCGGCGCGACCGATCACCACCAGTTGTTCCTCCAGCAATGGCTGGTAGCACAGGTCCGGGTTGTCGAAATACAGGTAGTCCACCGCCAGGTCGAGCATGCCCGCACTGAGCCAGGCCGCCAGCGAGTCGGCGCTGTCGCTGCGCACCGCCAGCCGTACCTGCGGCGCCACCTGCTGCAAGCGCCGCGATAGCGCCGGTAACAGGCGGGCCTGGGCGTAGTCGTTCATCGACAGGGTGAACAACTGGTCGGCCGCCGCAGGATCGAACTCGCCAGCCGGGTCCAGGCCCTGTTGCAGCAAGTGCAGGGCCTGGCGCACCAACACATGCAGGCCCTGGGCCCGGGAAGTCGGTTGCATGCCCCGGGCCGTGCGGACGAACAACGGCTCGTCCAGGTGTCGGCGCAGGCGCGCCAGGGCATTGCTCACCGCCGGTTGGCTGAGATTGAGCCGCAAGGCGGCCCGGGACAGGTTCTGCTCCTGCATCAAGGCATCGAACACCCGCAGCAGGTTGAGGTCCAGGCGCTGGATATTCAGCTTCATGAATAATGCTCATTCCTACTATCCATTGGATGGATAATTCTCCGGGAGCTAGGCTGCGGTCAATAAAAACAACAACGGGAGCAGCGCCATGCGCGACACCACCCAGCACTTTCGCCAGCAATACCGGGCCGCGGTCAGCCCGCGCTACAACCCATGGCTGCACGGCGGCTTCGTCCTGGCCTACGGCCTGCTGTGCATCGGCCTGCTGTGGAGCACCCTGGACCGGGTACAGCCGCTGGAATGGCTGGCGATACCGCTGGCGCTGCTGTTCTTCAACCTGTGCATCTACGGGGTGCACCGCTGGCTGGGACACCACAAGCGGCGCCTGGGACGCCTGTTCTATGCCCGGCATACCGGCGATCACCACAGTTTCTTCACCCCGGGGCTGATGGCTTACGAAGGCTTGCGGGATTGGCGGGTGATCCTGTTCCCGGCCTGGCTGATCGTGCTCCACAGCCTGCTGTTCGCCCTGCCCCTGTGGGGGCTGCTGCGCCTGTGGAACGCCAATGTCGCGGCCTTGTTCGCCAGCTGCACGCTGATCGGCTACCTGGCCTACGAGATCTTCCATGCCTGCGAACACTTGCCGGCCGGCCATCCCCTGGCGCGCCTGCCCTGGATCCGCCAGATGCGGCGCCTGCACGAACTGCATCACCGCCGCGAGCTGATGCAGGAACGCAACTTCAATATCGTCCTGCCCTTGATGGACTGGCTGTTCGGCACCCTGTACTGGCAGCCGGAGCAACCCCCGGAGCAGTCCCACTGCGCGACCAGGCCCACGTCCCTGACCCGCATGCAGCATCAGGTCGACATCCCCCGCAGCAGCGCCAGCACCCTGGCCTACGCCGCCAGCCCACGGTGCTGGCCGCAATGGCATCCATCGTCGCTCAAGGTCGAAGGCGCCGATGGCCCCCTGGCCGGCGGCCAGGGCTTCGAGGAGGACATCCACGCCGGCGGGCGCAGCGGCCACCTGAGCTGGCGGGTCGAGGAGTACCTGGCGGGGCAGCGCTGGCGCGCCACGGCCCGGGGCGATCATGGTCTATGGTTGCAGGTCACTTACCAATGCCAGCCCCTGGCAGACGGACACACCCGTTTCGTGCGCACCCTGGAATATGGCTTCGACAACCTGCTGATGCGCTTGGGTAATCGACTGCTATTCAAACGACGGATAGAACGGGAGTCCGCGGCCTCGATGCAGGCATTGTGCAAGATGGCCCAACAAACCATCGCAGCGCAGCCCGCCGCGCCGGCTGCCAGCCCGTCCTGAACCGCACACCGACAGGAGTCACTGCATGAACCAAATCGCCCCTCGCCGCTTCGGCCTCGGCCGGATCATCCTGCTGCTGGTCATCGCCATCCTGGCCTTCCTGCTGCTGGCGCCGACCAAGGTCCAGCCGGTGGCCTGGCAGCCCTCGCCTGCGCCATCGATGAGCCAGGGCCCTTACGCCGAGAACCAGAAGCTCAAGGCCGTGCAGGCGGTCGGTGCCCGGGATATCGCCGGCCCCGAGGCGCTACTGCTGGAAAACGACCAGTTGCTCACCGGCCTGCATGATGGCCGGGTGATCCAGACCAGCCTCGACGGCACGGCCCTCAAGGTACTGGCCAATACCGGTGGCCGGCCCCTGGGCGTGGCCCGGCATCCGGACGGCCGCCTGATCATCGCCGACGCCATCAAGGGCCTGCTGGCCCTGGACGGGCAGGGCCAGATCCAGGTCTTGAGCGACACGGCCAATGGCCTGAAATTCGGCTTCACCGACGATGTTGCGGTGGATGCCGCCGGTCGCTACGCCTATTTCAGCGACGCCAGCAGCCGTTGGGGTTATGGCCAAGACGGCGAGGCGGTGATCGAACACGGTGGCGATGGCCGCCTGTTGCGCTACGACTTCCAGAGTGGCCGGACCGAGCTCCTGCTCGACGGCCTGGAGTTCGCCAATGGCATCGCCCTGGGCCCGGACGAGGCCTTCGTTCTGGTCAACGAGACCGGCGCCTATCGCATCAGCCGCTATTGGCTCAAGGGCGACAAGACCGGCCAGCACGACCTGTTCATCGACAACCTGCCGGGGCTGCCGGACAACCTCAGCTTCAATGGCCGTGATCGCTTCTGGGTGGCCCTGTATGCACCGCGCAATGCCCTGCTGGACGGCACCGCCGCCTACCCTTTCGTGCGCAAGATGCTGGTGCGGGCCATGCAGGTATTACCCAAGCCGGTGGAAAAGCGCGGCTTCGTGCTGGGCCTGGACACCCAGGGCCGGGTGATCGCCAACCTGCAGGATGGCAGCAGCGGCAACTATTCGCCGATTACCACGGTGCGCGAGTACGGCGATGCGTTGTACCTGGGCTCCCTGAGTGCCCGGCACATGGCGCGCTTGCCATTGCAGCAGGCGTTGGAGCACTGAGGCCTGGAGCCCCCCCGTGGGGTCGCGCCGCAGGTTGTGCACGGCTAGCCGGACGCGCTGAACTGCGGTCCTGCGGCCCCTGGTCCGGCCCCGCAGGCTCGGCGACGGCTACAGGCACGCTTCGTCTCGCCGTTGCCGCAAGAACACAAGGGAATCGAGGTCGGTTACCGGCGGCCTGTGGTCGAGCCACAGGCGCCAAGGGCGGGAGGTCAGGAACGGGCGGTGAGTTTCTGGGAGATCTCATCCTTGATCAGCAGGCGTTTTTCCTTGAGCTTCCTTACTTCATCGTCTGCGGCGGCCGCTGCTTCGGCCTTGAGCACCTGGTCGTCGATACTGTTGTACTTGTCGAACAGTGCATTGAGGTGGGGATCCTTGGCCCGACGCTGTTGAATGTCTTCTTTGCTGCAGCTCAGGTCCTGGTAAAGATCGTGGGTCACCGGCATGGAACACCTCCGTGGTTGATCGGCAGCAGGGGCGTCCTCACGCCCCTGCCAGCCATCAGCATGGCCTTGGCTCCCCGGGTCTGTCGACCGCCAATCAGACCAGCGGTAACCGTTCGTCGCCGCCGGCTGCCCTGGATCAATTCCCGCCCAGGGCCGCCGCCAGGAACGGCGCGGTACGGCCTTCACCCTGCCTGGCCACCTGCTGCGCAGTGCCGCAGGCCACTAGGCGACCGCCCTGCTCGCCCGCGCCCGGGCCGATATCGATGACCCAGTCGGCCCTCGCCACCACGCGCATTTCGTGCTCGACCACCACCACGCTGTGTCCGGCGGCCACCAGCTTGTCCAACTGCTCCAGCAGCCGGTCCACGTCCCTTGGGTGCAGGCCCGTGGTGGGCTCGTCCAGCACATAGAGGGTGGCGCCACGGGCATTGCGTTGCAGCTCGGTGGCCAGCTTGATGCGCTGCGCCTCGCCACCGGACAGCTCGGTGGCCGGCTGGCCCAGGCGCAGGTAGTCCAGGCCGATGTCGCTCAGTACCTGCAGAGCCCGCAGGATCGCCGGCTGCCCGGCGAAGACCGGCAAGGCCTGCTCGACGTTCAATTGCAGGACCTGGGCGATGTTCAGGCCCTGCCAGGTCACTTCCAGGGTCTGCGGGTGATAACGCGCACCATGGCAGGTCGGGCATGGCGCGAAGACGCTGGGCATGAACAGCAGCTCGACGCTGACGAAACCCTCGCCCTCGCAGGCCGGACAGCGGCCCTTGGCGACGTTGAAGGAAAACTGCCCGGCGTCATAACCCCGGGCCCGGGCCTCGGGGGTGGCGGCGAACAGCTTGCGCACCTGGTCGAACAAGCCGGTGTAGGTCGCCAGGTTGGAGCGCGGAGTACGCCCGATGGGCTTCTGGTCCAC
>NZ_JBJJLO010000022.1:0-69096 GCF_046230915.1 Pseudomonas sp. KCJK8993 | reverse complement strand
AGGCCCTTCGCGAACAAGGCGCCGTCGTGGTGGATATCCGTGACCCGCAAACCTACGCCCTGAATCACATCAACGGCTCGCTGCACCTGGACAACCACTCCATCTCGGACTTCATTCGCAACGCCGACCTGGATGCCCCGCTGGTGGTGGTGTGCTACCACGGCAACTCCAGCCAGAGCGCCGCGGCCTACCTGGTCAGCCAGGGTTTCTCCGACGTCTACAGCCTCGATGGCGGCTTCGAACTGTGGCGCAGCACCTATCCTGCGGAAACCACCCGGGACAACGCCGAATAATTTTTTTCTACCGCTCTAGCCCGCGTACTACGCGGGCTGACGCTCCACCAGACGAACGGTAGCGTGTAACTAATCCGCCATCTCGCCTTGACCTCTGCGATTCCGAACTATCCTTAGCCACAGGCCATCCAAATCAGGGGAGAGCCGGTACACCGGCGAGCGGGTCATCGGTACTAGCTTTCAAGCTCGATAGCTTTGAAAGTGTTCTGGGGGGTAAACAGCAACTGGAACTTCGTCAGTTGCATGCCAGCACTTGACTGACTGATCCGCGGCCGGCTCCACGTATCGAGCGAGGTGACGTCATGAGTATTTTTAGCCACTTCCAACAACGCTTCGAATCCACGCGCCAGGAAGAGTTTTCCCTGCAGGAATACCTCGAACTGTGCAAGAAGGATCGCAGCGCCTATGCCTCGGCCGCAGAACGCCTGCTATTGGCCATTGGCGAACCCGAGCTGCTGGACACCTCGACCAACTCGAGGCTGTCGCGAATCTTTTCCAACAAAGTGATCCGGCGCTATCCGGCCTTTGAAGACTTCCATGGCATGGAAGAATGCATCGACCAGATCGTTTCCTATTTCCGCCATGCCGCCCAGGGCCTGGAAGAGAAGAAACAGATTCTCTACCTGCTGGGTCCGGTAGGTGGCGGTAAATCGTCCCTGGCCGAGAAGCTCAAGCAACTGATCGAGAAGGTGCCCTTCTACGCCATCAAGGGCTCGCCCGTCTTCGAATCGCCACTGGGGCTGTTCAACGCCACGGAAGATGGCGCCATCCTCGAGGAAGATTTCGGCATTCCACGGCGCTACCTGAACACCATCATGTCGCCCTGGGCGACCAAGCGCCTGTCGGAGTTCGGTGGCGACATCAGCCAGTTCCGCGTCGTGAAGCTGTATCCGTCGATCCTCAACCAGATCGCCGTGGCCAAGACCGAGCCTGGCGACGAGAACAACCAGGACATCTCGGCCCTGGTGGGCAAGGTGGATATCCGCAAGCTCGAGGAATTCCCGCAGAACGACGCCGATGCCTACAGCTATTCCGGGGCGCTGTGCCGGGCCAACCAGGGCCTGATGGAATTCGTCGAGATGTTCAAGGCCCCCATCAAGGTCCTGCACCCGCTGCTGACCGCGACCCAGGAAGGCAACTACAACAGTACCGAGGGCCTGGGGGCGATTCCATTCACCGGCATCCTCTTGGCTCACTCCAACGAATCGGAGTGGCATACCTTCCGCAACAACAAGAACAACGAGGCCTTCATCGACCGGATCTATATCGTCAAGGTGCCGTACTGCCTGCGCGTGACCGATGAAGTGAAGATCTACGACAAGCTGCTGTTCAACAGCTCCCTGGCCAAGGCCCATTGCGCCCCGGATACCTTGAAGATGCTCGCGCAGTTCACCGTGCTCTCGCGCCTCAAGGAGCCGGAGAACTCCAATATCTATTCCAAGATGCGGGTCTACGACGGGGAGAACCTCAAGGACACCGATCCCAAGGCCAAGTCGATCCAGGAATACCGCGACAGCGCCGGCGTCGACGAGGGCATGAACGGCCTGTCGACGCGCTTCGCCTTCAAGATCCTGTCCAAGGTCTTCAACTTCGACCCTCACGAAGTCGCAGCCAACCCGGTGCACCTGCTGTATGTGCTGGAACAGCAGATCGAGCAGGAACAGTTCCAGGCCGAAACCCGCGAGCGCTACCTGCGCTTCCTCAAGGAATACCTGGCGCCGCGCTACATCGAGTTCATCGGCAAGGAAATCCAGACGGCCTACCTGGAGTCCTACAGCGAGTACGGCCAGAACATCTTCGACCGCTATGTGCTGTACGCGGACTTCTGGATCCAGGATCAGGAATACCGTGATCCGGAGACCGGCGAAATCCTCAATCGCGTGGCGCTCAACGAAGAACTGGAAAAAATCGAGAAACCGGCGGGTATCAGCAACCCGAAAGACTTCCGCAACGAGATCGTCAACTTCGTGCTGCGCGCCCGGGCCAATAACAACGGCAAGAACCCCACCTGGCTCAGCTACGAGAAGCTGCGGGTGGTCATCGAGAAGAAGATGTTCTCCAATACCGAGGACCTGTTGCCGGTCATCAGCTTCAACGCCAAGGCCAGCAAGGAGGATCAACAGAAACACAACGACTTCGTCACCCGGATGGTGGAGCGTGGCTACACCGACAAGCAGGTACGCCTGCTGTCGGAATGGTACCTGCGGGTCAGGAAATCGCAATAAAGCGGCAAGCGACAAGCCGCAAGCTGCAAGTCGTCCGGCGTCGGGCTCGTACCCGCGCCGTGGCTTGCGGCAGCGGTGGCTGCTCTTTCTTGCAGCTTGAAGCTTGAGGCTTGCGGCTGCATCCAGTCACCGGAGGAATCATGAGCTACGTAATCGACCGACGCCTGAACGGCAAGAACAAGAGCACGGTGAACCGCCAGCGGTTTCTGCGGCGCTACCGCGACCACATCAAGAAAGCCGTCGAGGAGGCCGTGAGCCGCCGCTCCATCACCGACATGGAGCATGGCGAACAGATCAGCATTCCCGGGCGGGACATCGACGAACCTGTGCTGCACCACGGGCGTGGTGGCAAGCAGACCGTGGTGCACCCGGGCAACAAGGAATTCACTGCCGGCGAGCATATCGCCAGGCCCCAAGGGGGAGGCGCAGGCGGCGGGGGCCGCGGCAAGGCCGGTAACTCCGGCGAAGGCATGGACGAGTTCGTCTTCCAGATCACCCAGGAGGAATTCCTCGAATTCATGTTCGAGGACCTTGAACTGCCCAACCTGGTCAAGCGCAACCTGACCGGCATCGACACCTTCAAGACCGTACGCGCGGGCATCAGCAACGAAGGCAACCCATCGCGAATCAATATCATCCGCACCCTGCGCTCGGCCCATGCACGGCGCATCGCCCTGTCCGGCAGCAGCCGGGCCAAGTTGCGCGAAACGAAAGAGGAACTGGCCCGCCTGAAGCGCGAAGAGCCGGATAATTTCGGCGATATCCAGGAACTTGAAGCAGAAATCGAACGTTTGAGCGCGCGAATTCACCGCGTTCCCTTCCTCGATACCTTCGACCTCAAGTACAACCTGCTGGTGAAACATCCCAACCCCAGCTCCAAGGCGGTGATGTTCTGCCTGATGGATGTCTCCGGCTCCATGACCCAGGCCACCAAGGACATCGCCAAGCGGTTCTTCATCCTTTTGTACCTGTTCCTCAAGCGCAACTACGACAAGATCGACGTGGTGTTCATCCGCCATCACACCAGCGCCCGGGAAGTGGACGAGGAAGAATTCTTCTATTCACGGGAAACCGGCGGGACCATCGTCTCCAGCGCCCTGAAGCTGATGCAGGAGATCATGGCCGAGCGCTACCCCAGCAACGAATGGAACATCTATGCCGCCCAGGCCTCCGACGGCGACAACTGGAACGACGACTCACCCATTTGCCGCGATATCCTGATCAACCAGATCATGCCGTTCGTGCAGTACTACACCTACGTCGAGATCACGCCCCGGGAACACCAGGCCTTATGGTTCGAATATGAACGCATCGCAGAAGCCTTTTCCGAGACTTTCGCGCAGCAACAACTGGTTTCGGCCGGAGACATCTATCCGGTCTTCCGTGAACTCTTCCAGCGCAGGTTAGTGACATGACCGCCAGAGAGCAGAAACGCCAGCCCATCTCCACCGGCTCGGAATGGACCTTCGAGCTGATCCAGGCCTACGACCGCGAAATCAGCCGTATCGCGGCCCGCTACGCCCTGGACACCTATCCCAACCAGATCGAAGTGATCACCGCCGAGCAGATGATGGACGCCTACGCCTCGGTCGGCATGCCCCTGGGTTACCACCACTGGTCCTACGGCAAGCACTTCCTCAGCACCGAGAAATCCTATAGCCGCGGCCAGATGGGCCTGGCCTACGAGATCGTCATCAACTCCGACCCGTGCATCGCCTACCTGATGGAGGAAAACACCATCTGCATGCAGGCCCTGGTGGTGGCCCATGCCTGCTACGGCCACAACAGTTTCTTCAAGGGCAACTACCTGTTCCGCACCTGGACCGATGCCAGTTCGATCATCGACTACCTGGTCTTCGCCAAGCAGTACATCTCGCAGTGCGAGGAACGCCATGGCATCGATGCGGTGGAAGACCTGCTGGACTCCTGCCACGCCCTGATGAACTACGGTGTCGACCGCTACAAGCGGCCTTACCCGATTTCCGCGGAAGAAGAACGGCGCCGGCAAAAGGACCGGGAAGAGCACCTGCAAAAGCAGATCAACGACCTGTGGCGCACCATCCCCAAGAACGCCGACAAGCTCAGCGACAAGGACAATGCACGCTTCCCCGCCGAACCCCAGGAGAACATCCTCTACTTCATCGAGAAACATGCGCCCTTGCTGGAGCCCTGGCAGCGAGAGATCGTGCGCATCGTGCGCAAGATCGCCCAGTACTTCTATCCACAGCGCCAGACCCAGGTGATGAACGAGGGCTGGGCCACCTTCTGGCACTACACCCTCATGAACGATCTGTACGACGAGGGCCTGGTCACCGACGGGTTCATGATGGAGTTCCTCGCCTCCCATACCAGCGTGGTGTTCCAGCCGGGCTTCGACAGTCCCTACTACAACGGCATCAACCCCTATGCCCTGGGTTTTGCCATGTATCGCGACATCCGGCGCATGTGCGAGGAGCCCACCGAGGAGGACCGCCGCTGGTTCCCCGAACTGGCCGGTACCGATTGGCTCTCGAGCATCAAGTTCGCCATGAGCAGCTTCAAGGATGAGAGCTTCATCCTGCAGTATCTCTCGCCCAAGGTGATCCGCGACTTGAAGCTGTTCAGCATCCTCGACGACGACCAGCGGGACGACTTGCTGGTCCCGGCGATCCATGACGAAAGCGGCTACCGCATCATCCGCGAGACCCTGGCCGCGCAATACAACCTGGGCAACCGCGAACCCAACGTGCAGATCTGGAGCATCGATCGGCGCGGCGATCGCTCGCTGACCCTTCGCCACCAACAGCATGACCGCAAGCCGCTGGGCGATTCCACCGACGAGGTGCTCAAGCACCTGCACCGACTCTGGGGCTTCGATATCCACCTGGAAACCCTGCAGGGCGACCAGGTGATGAAGACCCACCACGTACCGCCCAGGAACGAGCACGGCGAAAGCGACTACGGACGACTGGACCTGGCGGTCATCCACCTCTGAGGCCGACGACAAGCCTCCGTTGGCACGACACAAGGGTTATCCTGTCGCGCTAACGGAGGTTTTCTATGCAAATTTACAAAGTCGGTGGCGCGGTACGGGACCGCTTGCTGGGTCGGGCGGTCACCGATGTCGACTGGGTGGTGGTCGGCGCCAGTGCCCAGCAAATGCTCGACCAGGGCTTTCGGCCCGTGGGCGCCGATTTCCCGGTGTTCCTGCACCCGCATACTGGCGAGGAATATGCCCTGGCCCGAACCGAACGCAAGAGCGGACGTGGCTATGCCGGTTTCACCTTCCACGCCAGCCCCGAAGTGACGCTGGAAGAAGACCTGATCCGCCGCGACCTGACCATCAACGCCATGGCCGAGGATGAGCAGGGCAAGATCACCGATCCCTACCATGGCCAGAAGGACCTCGAAGACCGACTTCTACGCCATGTTTCACCGGCGTTCGCCGAAGATCCCTTGCGAGTGCTACGGGTTGCCCGATTTGCCGCCCGCTATGCCGAGCTGGGGTTCCGCGTGGCCCCGCAGACCCTCGAACTGATGCGCCAGCTCAGCCAGTCAGGAGAGCTACAGGCCCTGACAGCGGAGCGCAGCTGGAAGGAGATTTCCCGCGCCCTGATGGAGGATCAGCCCCAGGTGTTCATCCAGGTGCTGCGCGAGTGCGGCGCCCTGGCGGTGCTGATGCCGGAGGTCGATGCGCTGTTCGGGGTGCCGCAACCGCCCGCCCATCATCCGGAAGTGGACACCGGCCTGCACATCCTCAGCGTCTTGCAACAAGCAGCCCTGCACCGGCAACCACTGAGCGTGCGCTGGGCCTGCCTGCTGCACGACCTCGGCAAGGGCGCCACCCCCGAGGATCAATGGCCACGGCATATTGGCCATGAGCAGGCTGGCCTCGAACTGATCAAGGCGCTCAATGAGCGCTTCAAGGTCCCCCGGGAATGCCAGGAGCTGGCCTTGCTGGTGGGCCAGTACCACACCCATGGCCATCGCGCCCAGGAGCTCAAGGCCTCGACCTTGCTGGAATTGTTGCAGCACTTCGACATTTTCCGGCGCCCCCAGCGCTTCGAGGAATTCATCGCCGCCTGCGAAATGGACGCCCGTGGCCGCCAGGGCCTGGAATCACGACCTTATCCACAGGCCGACTACTTGCGTGGCGCAGCCAATGCCGCACGCTCCGTGGCCGTGCAACCGTTGCTGGAACAAGGATTCAAGGGGCCGGAGCTGGGCGAGGCCTTGCGCCTTGCGCGTCTGAAAGCGATCAAGGCCTACAAGGAACAGCACGCCGCTTGAAAGCCCGCGGGCGAGGTCTTGTGCCTTGCCCGCCGGCCAACGGACCTTACAGATCCGGGGGAGTCAGTTGCTGGCCGCGCCATTCGAAAGGCACGGGCGCCAGCACCTGGTCTATCTGCGCTTGCCGCCAGAGCTCCGCCAGGTTCTTGCCGGCCAATGGATGCACACGTTCTGGAGCCATCAGCGACAACGGCCACAGCACGAAGGCATTCTTCAGGATTTCTGCGCGAGGCAGTACCAGGCCATCGAAGTTGCCGGTCAGGTCGCCGTACAGCAGCACATCGATATCCAGCGGCAGGCCCTTGCGGTCCGGCGCATAGCGGCCGTTGTCCGCCTCGATGAACTTGAGGCGTCGGTCGAGCTCGATCAAGGGCAGGTCGGTGAAGGCCGACACCACCAAATTGAAGAACGGACCGCTCTTGATGCCCACCGCCTGGCTTTCGAACACCGCTGAACAGCGCATGTCCACCAGGAACCCGGCCAACGCGTCGAGCCCGGCACGCAAATGGGTCTCACGCTCGATATTGCTACCAAGCCCTAGGAATACCTGAGTCAGCGACATCCGCGCTCGATCTCCACGCCCACGCCCTTGGCAGCCGGGACTGCACCTGGCTTGGTCAGCTTCAAGCGCAGCCAGGGAATGTTGAACTCGCTCATCAACACCTCGGCGAGGCGCTCGGCAAAGGTCTCCACCAACTGGTACTGGGCCTGCTCGGCAAACGCCTGGACCCTTGTCGAAACACTGGCGTAGTCCAGCGCCAGGGACAGGTCATCGCCTGCCGCGGCCGGGCGGTTATCCCAGGCAAAGCTCAGGTCAAGACGCAGGCACTGGCGGATCCCCCGCTCCCAGTCATAGGCGCCAATCACGGTGTCCACTTCCAGTCCTTCGATAAACACTCTGTCCAAGCACTCTTCTCCGCAGCACGACAAGGGCGCAATGCCCCGTTAGAATCAGGGCGTCCTCGCCCGGAATAGTTAGCATGTTTTGGTTACTGGCGATTCTCGCCTACCTGCTCGGCTCTCTGTCCTTCGCCATCCTGCTCAGCCGCCTCACGGGCAACCCCGACCCGCGCATGAGCGGTTCCGGCAATGCCGGCGCCACCAACATGCTGCGCCTGGCCGGCAAGAAGCTCGCCATCCTGACCCTGCTGGGGGATCTGTGCAAAGGCCTGGTACCTGTGCTGATCGCCAGCCTCGCAGGGCTTTCGCTGCAGCAACAGGCTTGGATCGGACTCTACGCCGTGCTCGGCCACCTGTTCCCGCTGTATTTCCGTTTTCGCGGCGGCAAGGGCGTCGCCACCGCCGCCGGCATGCTGCTGGGGCTGTATCCCCCTGCGGCCCTGGTTGCCATCGCCGCCTGGGTCCTGACCTTCTACCTCACCCGCACCAGCTCGCTGGCGGCGCTCATCGCCACGCCCCTGAGCCTGCCGCTGCTGGCTTGGCAGGAGCCCGAGGCGCTGTTGCCGATGAGCGTGCTCACGCTGCTGATCGTCTGGCGCCACCGCGGCAATTTACGCGACCTGTTCGCCGGGCGCGAACGGCATTTTTGAATCCCGCAGGTGAAAAGCCTGCAGCTTGCCACCTGCCACAGCGCCATCAGATGGCCGACAGTTGCTCCATCGGCCAACGCGCCTGCACGCTGATCGCCAGCCCCTCCTGTTGCCCGGCCTGCAGCCGCTGGCAACCGGCGAAGGCAATCATCGCGCCGTTGTCGGTACAGAATTCGGGGCGAGCGTAGAACACGTTGCCCTTCATCTCGCCAAGCATATTCTCCAGGGAAGCCCGCAGCGCCTTGTTGGCGCTCACGCCCCCGGCGATCACCAGGCTCTTGAGGCCGGTCTGCTTCAGGGCGCGCTTGCACTTGATGGTCAGAGTGTCCACCACCGCTTGCTGGAACGCGAGGGAGATGTCGCAACGGGTTTGCTCGCCGTCGTCCCCAGCGCTGACGCACTGCTGCCAGGTGTTCAGGGCAAAGGTCTTGAGGCCGCTGAAGCTGAACTCCAGGCCAGGACGATCGGTCATGGGCCGTGGGAAGACGAAGCGTCCCGGCACACCCCGGGTGGCCAGGCGGGCGATTTCCGGACCGCCCGGGTAATTCAGGCCGATCAGCTTGGCGGTCTTGTCGAAAGCTTCGCCGGCGGCGTCATCCAGGCTCTCGCCCAGCAGCTCGTATTTGCCGATGCCGTCGACCCGGACCAGCTGGGTATGACCACCGGATACCAACAAGGCGACGAACGGAAACTGCGGCGGCTGGGCTTCCAGCATTGGCGCCAGCAGATGCCCTTCCATATGATGCACACCCAGGGCCGGAATGCCCCAGGCGAAGGCCAGCGCCTGGGCGCAGGAAGCCCCCACCAGCAGTGCGCCTACCAGGCCGGGGCCGGCGGTATAGGCAATGGCGTCGATCTCGGTGGGCACGCAGTCGGCCTGCGCCAGGACCTGGCGGATCAACGGCAGCATGCGCTTGACGTGGTCACGGGAAGCCAACTCAGGCACCACGCCACCATAGACGCGGTGCAGGTCGATCTGGCTGAACAGCGCATCGGCCAGCAGGCCCCGCTCACTGTCGTAGAGCGCGACGCCGGTTTCGTCGCAGGAAGTTTCTAATCCCAGTACTAGCATGGGTTTGCGCCTTGCAGAGGCTGAATTCGAAGGCGCGCATGATAGTCGCCACTCCCTCGCCCGACCAGCGGTTTTCGATCAGAGGCTTTGCATTCCTGGCGGCGAGGGGTTAACATCCGCAACCCTTAAAAACCGACGATCTCAGCCGTGATTTTATTGCGACGAGAACGTTGACCCCGGTAATGAATGAAGGTAGCTCTGGATGCCAGCCGTCAAAGTTAAAGAGAACGAACCCTTCGACGTAGCTCTGCGTCGTTTCAAGCGCTCCTGCGAAAAAGCCGGTGTTCTGGCTGAAGTTCGTAGCCGCGAATTTTATGAGAAGCCGACTTCCGAGCGTAAGCGCAAAGCAGCCGCTGCTGTTAAGCGTCACGCCAAGAAAGTTCAGCGCGAACAGCGCCGCGCCGTACGTCTGTACTAATACGCGGACGTTCGCTGCAAGCTTCTGCCAAGCCCGGCCTCTCGCCGGGCTAATGGCATTTGCGGATCACGCTTGATGCTTCATTGTCGAAGTCGCCCTGGCGGTCGAGACAAATCTGCTTCACCACGTCAGACCTGGCTACTGCCAGCGGTGCACGTCTTTTCTGACGAGCCTTCCAAGGCTACCGACGAGCACACCTTTTAATGACTCCTGCAGACACCAGCCCAAGGCGCCTTCCTCGATGCTCGCCCGATGGCTCCTGCCGGACTCGGCGCAACACCTCAGATAGTCGAATACTGATTACGATTAACGTCAGTGGACGCTCCGCAGATACACTTCCTGACTGCGATCACGCCGAAATCCCGGGGCGAGCCGTGCATTCCTCACGCCTTGCCACCCCTGATCCCTCGACTGCATCGCCAGGACTATTTTTCCGCGCAGTGATGACGAGAAAGCCATGGCCGGGCTCATTCCCCAGAGTTTCATCGACGACCTCCTGAACCGCACCGACATCGTCGATGTCGTCAGCTCGCGCCTGCAGATCAAGAAAGCCGGCAAGAACTACACCGCCTGCTGTCCGTTCCACAAGGAAAAGACCCCTTCGTTCAGCGTCAGCCCCGACAAGCAGTTCTACTACTGCTTCGGCTGCGGCGCCGGCGGCAATGCCCTCGGTTTCATCATGGACCACGACAACCTGGACTTTCCCCAGGCCGTCGAGGAACTGGCGAAGAGCGCAGGCATGGAGGTCCCTCGCGAAGAAAATGGGCGCGGCCAGCGCAAACCTCGCCAGCCCACCGACTCACCGCTATACCCGCTGCTCACGGCTGCCGCCGACTACTACCGCCAAGCCCTCAAGAGCCATCCCGCACGTAAGGCGGCCGTGGACTACCTCAAGGGACGCGGCCTCACTGGCGAAATAGCACGGGACTTCGGCCTCGGGTTCGCCCCACCCGGCTGGGACAACCTGTTCAAGCACCTGAGCAGCGATACGTTGCAGCAAAAGGCCATGATCGACGCAGGCTTGCTGATCGAGAATGCCGAGACCGGCAAGCGCTACGACCGCTTTCGCGATCGAGTGATGTTTCCCATCCGCGATACTCGCGGCCGGATCATCGCCTTCGGTGGCCGCGTGCTGGGAGACGACAAGCCCAAATACCTGAACTCCCCGGAAACCCCAGTGTTCCACAAGGGGCAGGAACTCTACGGCCTGTTCGAAGCGCGCAAGAACAATCGCAACCTCGAGGAGATCATCGTCGTCGAAGGCTACATGGACGTGATCGCATTGGCCCAGCAAGGCCTGCGCAACGCGGTCGCGACCCTGGGCACCGCCACCAGCGAAGAACACCTCAAGCGTTTATTCCGCATAGTGCCCAGCGTGCTGTTCTGCTTCGACGGCGACCAGGCCGGACGCAAGGCCGCCTGGCGCGCCCTGGAATCCACCCTGGGCTCCCTGCAGGACGGGCGCCGTGCGCGCTTCCTGTTCCTGCCCGAGGGAGAAGACCCGGATACCCTGGTTCGCTCGGAAGGCACCGATGCCTTCCTGGCCCGGATCAACCAGCACGCCCAGCCGCTGGCCGACTACTTCTTCCAGCAATTGATCGAGGAAGCAGACCCGCGCTCGCTGGAAGGCAAGGCCCACCTGGCAACGCTGGCCGCCCCGCTGATCGAGAAGATCCCCGGGGCCAACCTGCGGATCCTGATGCGCCAGCGGCTCACCGAGATCACCGGCCTGACCAATGAAACGGTCAACCAACTGACGCACAACCCCATGCCGGAAGCCCCGCCCCCCTACGACGCGGGCATCGACTACGATGGCATGCCGGACTACGCCGACTACCACCATGAGCCCCAACAGGCAGCCTATGCTCCCCAGCAGGAGTGGACGCCGAAGAAGAACGGTGGCGGCAAGAAATGGGAAAACAAACCGTGGGACAAGCAGGGCAAGGGCAAGCGCCAGGCAGATCGCGACCAGCCACGGGCTCCGCGCGTTCCCGCAGCGGTGGAACCGCCGACCCTGGCCGCCTTGCGGACCCTGCTGCATCACCCGCAATTGGCAGAAAAAGTTGAAGATGCCGGGCACTTTGCCGATGACGACAACACCAACACCCAGTTGCTGGTAGCCCTGATCGAAGCCGTGCAGAAAAATCCTAAGCTACGCTCTATTCATCAGTTGATGGCGCGCTGGCATGGGACCCAACAAGGGAACCTGCTCACCGCCCTGGCGGAAAAAGAGTGGCTGATCGACGGAGATAACCTTGAACAACAGTTTTTCGACACCATTAATAGCTTGTCCGCTCGCCAACGCGAGCGTGTTTTAGAACAACTTCTCAGGAAATCGCGCCAAAGCGAGCTCAGCAGTGAAGAGAAAAAACAGCTGGTGGAGCTTCTAAGACGCAATGTTCCCGCATTAAACCCGACCTCAACTGGCGCGTGAGGTCATAGCTCGGGTATAATCCTCGGCTTGTTTTTTGCCCGCCAAGACCTTCAGTGGATAGGGTGTTATGTCCGGAAAAGCGCAACAGCAGTCTCGCCTCAAAGAGTTGATCAGCCGTGGACGTGAGCAGGGTTACCTGACTTACGCGGAGGTCAACGACCACCTGCCGGAGGATATTTCAGATCCGGAACAGGTGGAAGACATCATCCGCATGATCAACGACATGGGGATCAACGTATTCGAGAGTGCTCCGGATGCGGATGCCCTTTTGTTGGCCGAAGCCGATACCGACGAAGCAGCAGCTGAAGAAGCCGCCGCAGCGTTGGCGGCTGTGGAAACCGACATCGGTCGCACTACCGACCCGGTGCGCATGTACATGCGCGAAATGGGCACCGTAGAGCTGCTCACTCGCGAAGGCGAAATCGAAATCGCCAAGCGTATCGAAGAGGGTATCCGTGAAGTGATGGGCGCCATCGCGCACTTCCCTGGCACGGTGGAACACATTCTCTCCGAATACACCCGCGTCACCACCGAAGGTGGCCGCCTGTCGGACGTTCTCAGCGGTTACATCGACCCGGACGACGGCATCACGCCGCCTGCCGCCGAGGTACCACCGCCTGTCGACACCAAGTCGGCAAAAGAGGACGACGACAGCGATGACGAGGACGGTGAAGCGTCCGAAGACGAGGAAGAAGCCGAAAGCGGTCCGGATCCGATCGTCGCAGCCCAGCGCTTCGGTGCCGTGGCCGACCAGTTGGAAGTCACCCGCAAGGCGCTGAAGAAGCACGGTCGCGAGAACAAGCAGGCTGTCGCCGAGATGCTCGCCCTGGCCGAGCTGTTCATGCCGATCAAGCTGGTACCCAAGCAATTCGAGACCCTGGTCGAGCGCGTACGCAGCTCCCTGGATCGCCTGCGCCAGCAGGAACGCGCCATCATGCAGCTGTGCGTGCGTGATGCCCGTATGCCGCGTGCGGACTTCCTGCGCCAGTTCCCGGGCAACGAAGTGGATGAAAGCTGGACCGACGCCCTGGCCAAAGGCAAGAGCAAGTATGCCGAGGCCATCGCTCGCCTGCAGCCGGACATCGTCCGTTGCCAGCAGAAGCTGACCGCGCTGGAAGCCGAGACCGGCCTGAAGATCCTCGAGATCAAGGAAATCAACCGTCGCATGTCGATCGGCGAGGCCAAGGCCCGTCGCGCGAAGAAAGAGATGGTTGAAGCCAACCTGCGTCTGGTGATCTCCATCGCCAAGAAGTACACCAACCGTGGCCTGCAGTTCCTCGACCTGATCCAGGAAGGCAACATCGGCTTGATGAAAGCGGTGGACAAGTTCGAATACCGTCGCGGCTACAAGTTCTCGACCTACGCCACCTGGTGGATTCGCCAGGCGATCACCCGTTCGATCGCCGACCAGGCCCGCACCATCCGTATTCCGGTGCACATGATCGAGACGATCAACAAGCTCAACCGTATTTCCCGGCAGATGCTGCAGGAAATGGGTCGCGAACCGACTCCGGAAGAGCTGGGCGAGCGCATGGAAATGCCTGAGGACAAGATCCGCAAGGTATTGAAGATCGCCAAGGAGCCGATCTCCATGGAAACCCCGATCGGCGACGATGAAGATTCCCATCTGGGCGACTTCATCGAGGACTCGACCATGCAGTCCCCGATCGATGTGGCCACCGTCGAGAGCCTGAAGGAAGCCACCCGCGAAGTGCTTTCCGGTCTTACCGCCCGGGAAGCCAAGGTGCTGCGCATGCGTTTCGGCATCGATATGAACACCGACCACACCCTAGAGGAAGTCGGCAAGCAGTTCGACGTGACCCGCGAGCGGATCCGCCAGATCGAAGCCAAGGCGCTGCGCAAGCTGCGCCACCCGACGCGAAGCGAGCACCTGCGCTCCTTCCTCGACGAGTAACACCAAGACCCCCAGCCCTGCTGGGGGTTTTGCTTTCTGCAACCTCCCTGCGCCAATACCCCGTCTACACTCGAAGCATTCACCCGTTCCTCCACAACGAGACGGTTATGCCCAGACTGTCGGCCATGCTTCTGCTGGCGTTGCTTGACTGGACCGCAACGGCTGGCGCGCTGACTCTCACCGATGAAGAACGTGGCTGGCTCAAATCCCACCCGGAGTTGCGCCTGGGCGTGGATGCCTCCTGGCCACCTTTCGAATACCGGGACGAGGAAGGTCGCTACCAGGGCCTGGCGGCGGACTATATCCAACTGATCCAGGAACGCCTCTCCATCAGTCTCAAGCCGGTGGAGCCAGCCAGTTGGACCGCCGTGCTGGAAGATGCCCGGCAAGGCAAGCTGGACCTGTTGCCAGGGATCATGTCGACCCCCGAGCGCCAGAGCTACATGGCCTTCACTCGGCCCTACCTGGACTTCCCCATCGTGATCCTGGCCCATAAGGGCGGCGCCCAGCCCCACGACCTCGAAGACCTGTACGGGCTCAAGGTGGCCGTGGTGGAGAACTACGCGCCGCACGAGTTGCTGCGCTCCCATCACCCGGACCTGAACCTGGTGGCCCTGCCCAACGTCAGCTCGACCTTGCAAGCCCTGGCCACCGACAAGGTGGATGCCGTAGTGGGCGACCTGGCTTCCAGCGTCTGGAGCCTGCGCCAACTCAAGCTCGAGGGCCTCTACGTCAGCGGCGAGACCCCTTACCGCTATCAGTTGGCCATGGGCGTACCGCGGGACAACAAGGTCCTGGTAGGCATTCTCGATAAGGTTCTCGCCGATCTCAGCCCGGAAGAAATCAGCACTATCCAGCAGCGCTGGGTCGGCAGTGTGCTCGACCACCGCACATTCTGGCGGGATGTACTGGTCTATGGCCTGCCGGGGCTGCTGCTGTTGGTTACCGTACTGGCGGTAGTGATCCGCATAAATCGCCGCCTGAGCTCGGAAATCTCCCGGCGGGTAGCCCTGGAGCAGGAACTGCGCAGCAGCGAATACCACTACCGCAGCCTGGTGGAGAGCCTCTCGGCCATCGCCTGGGAGGCGCGCGTCAGCGATTTCACCTACAGCTACGTCTCGCCCCACGCCGAGCCGCTGTTGGGCTATCCCCTGTCCCATTGGCTGGTCCCCGGCTTCTGGCGCAACATCATCCACCCCGCCGACCTGACCCGCGCCCAGGCGTTCTGCGATCACGAACTCGAGGCCGGACGCGATCACAGCCTCGATTACCGAGTGATCGCCGCCGACGGTCGTTGCCTCTGGGTCCGGGATATCGTCAGCCTGATCGAGCACGGCCACGAACCGGTGATGCGCGGCCTGATGATCGACATCAGCGAGGCCAAGCACACCGAGGAAGCCCTGCGCCTGTCCGAGCAGAAATTCGCCTCGGTGTTCCAGCAATGCCCGGACCTCCTGGTGATCGCCCGCTTGTCCGATGGCTGCCTGCTGGAGGTGAACAAGGCCTTCGAGGAACAGATCGGCCTGAGCGCCGCGCAAGTGATAGGCCAGACCGCCACCCAGCTCAACATCTGGGGCATCCCCGGGGTCGGCCCCAGTCTTCTGCAACGCTTGCAGGCCGGTAGCATCCGCAACCTGGAGATGCCCTTCCGGCGGCACAACGGCCAACTGTTCACCGGGCTCATCTCCGCCGAACCCTTCGACCTCGACACCACCCCGGCGCTGGTCGTGGTGGTGCGCGACATCAGCCCGCTCAAGGAAACCCAGCAACGACTGCAGACCTCTGAGGAGAAGTTCGCCAAGGCCTTCCACGCTTCCCCGGACGGCCTGCTGCTGAGCCGACAACGCGACGGCCTGCTGCTGGAGGTCAACGAGGGCTTCAGCCGCATCACCGGCTTCGACAGCGCCATGTCCCTGGATCGCTCGACCCTTGACCTGGGAATCTGGGTCAACCTCAACGAACGCAAACAGTTGCTCGATCTCTTGCAACGGGACGGATTCGTCCGCGACTTCACCTGCCATATCCGCCGCAGCGACGGCCAGGTCCGGCTCTGCGAAGTCTCCAGCCGCCCCCTGCCCATCGGCGAGGACGATTGCATGCTGACCATCGCCCGGGACATCACCGACCGCCACCTGATGCAGGAAAAGCTGCAACAGGCCGCCACGGTCTTCGAGAGCACCGCCGAAGGCGTGATGATCACCGACACCCAACAGCGCATCAGCGCGGTCAACCGCGCTTTCAGCGAGATCACCGGCTACAGCGAGAGCGAAGCCCTGGGCCACACCCCGCGCCTGCTGGCCTCGGGATTGCACGACAGCGCCTTCTACGCGGCGATGTGGCACCAGCTCACCCTGGAAGGGCACTGGCAGGGCGAGATATCCAACCGCCGCAAAAACGGCGAGTTGTACCCCAACTGGCTGACGATCAATGCGGTACGCAACCAGGAACAGCAGACCACCCACTTCGTCGCGGTGTTCGCCGATATCTCCAGCCTCAAGCACGCCCAGGCAAGGCTCGACTACCAGGCCCACCACGATCCGCTGACCGGCCTGCCCAATCGCACCCTGTTCGAAAGCCGGCTGCTGGCGGCGCTCGATAGCCAGCAGGACAGCGGCGGCCAGGGCGCGGTGCTGTTCCTCGACCTGGACCGCTTCAAGCACATCAACGACAGCCTCGGCCACCCGGTGGGCGACCTGTTGCTCAAGGGCATCGCCGTGCGCCTCAAGGAACAGCTGCGCGACATAGACACCGTGGCCCGCCTGGGCGGGGACGAATTCATCATCCTGCTCCCCGGCCTGCACCAGCCCAGCGACGCCGACTACATCGCCAGCAAGCTGTTGAACTGCTTCACTGCGCCATTCCAGGCCGGCGAACACGAGTTCTTCATCAGCGCCAGCATCGGTACCAGCCTGTACCCCAAGGACGGCTGCGACGTCGCCACCTTGATCAAGAACGCCGATGCCGCCATGTACCGCTCCAAGGCCAAGGGCCGTAACCGCGTGGAACGCTACACCCGCGAACTGACCGCCCAGGCCAGCGAGCGCGTGGCCCTGGAACATGAACTGCGACGAGCCATCGAACGCAACGAACTGACCCTGTATTTCCAACCCAAGATCAGCCTCGGCAACCATGAACTGGTCGGCGCCGAAGCCCTGATTCGCTGGCGCAACCCCAACTTCGGCGAAGTCGCGCCCGAACACTTCATCCCGCTGGCCGAGGAAAACGGCTTGATCCTGCCGATTGGCGACTGGGTGCTGGAACAGGCCTGCCTGCATCTTCAACACTGGAACCGGCACTACGAAAGCTTCGGCCCACTGTCGGTCAACCTGGCCGGCGCCCAACTACGTCAACCCAACCTGCTGGACCGCATCGAACAGTTGCTGCGCGACCACGACCTGCAACCCGGGCTGCTGCAATTGGAGATCACCGAAAACTTCATCATGAGCCAGGCCGAAGAGGCACTGGAGGTCCTGCACCAACTCAAGCGCCTGGGCGTGCAACTGGCCATCGACGACTTCGGCACCGGCTATTCATCCCTGAGCTACCTCAAGCGCCTGCCGCTGGACTTCCTCAAGATCGACCAGTCGTTCGTGCGCGGCCTGCCGGACGACCCCCACGACGTGGCGATCGTGCGCGCCATCATCGCCCTGGGTCGCAGCATGCAATTCACGGTGATCGCCGAAGGCGTGGAGAACCAGGAACAGCAAGCCTTCCTCGCCCTGGAAGGCTGCGAACAGATCCAGGGCTACATCGTCAGCCTGCCGCTGGAAGCCGAAGAGTTCTGCGCACGCTTCCTGCAGATCCGCGTTTCCGGTTTTTCGGATAGCACAGCCGAGAAACCATCGTTATAATCCGCCGCCTACTGAGGGCCTATAGCTCAGTTGGTTAGAGCAGAGGACTCATAATCCTTTGGTCCACGGTTCGAGTCCGTGTGGGCCCACCAAACATCAAAACCGCGCATTGCGCGGTTTTTTCATGCCTGCGAACCGGCCTCCCGTACCACGAGCCATCGAATCGCCAGTTTAAATCCCGCTGTTTTCCCGCCGTCATATCGATGTCCAACCAGGACAAAGGACGCCTCGGGGTCTTTCACGATAAGAAAGGGATTTATCGATGGTTGAGATTACGCGCCGATCACTCATGGGGCTGGTATCCGCCCTGCCGCTGCTTTCACTGCCAGGCTGGAGCCAGGCTGCCGAACCCGCCCCATCGTCGGTACCGCCGCCGGCCACCGATGTCCTGATCAACTTCAACGAGAGCCCCTGGGGCCCTTCACCCGCCAGCCGCCAGGCCATGCAGCAAGGCATCGCCCTCAGCGGTCGCTATCCCTACAAGATCCAATATCGGCTCAACGCGCTGTTCGCCCGCCAGCAGGATATTCCCGAGGATCATGTACAGAGTTTCTGCGGCTCCAAGGCCGCGTTGCAGCACGCGGTCATGGCCTTCACCCGAGACGCCAGCCTGGTCATGGCCAGCCCCTCCTACGAGGCGCCCAGGGAAGCTGCCGAAGGGTGCCAGGCCAAGGTGCACGAAGTACCGCTGGATGCCAGCCACGCCCACGACCTGCAGGCGATGCTCGCCGTCGATCCCGCGCCGGGCCTGCTCTACCTGTGCAACCCCAACAACCCCACCGGCACCCTGACGCCACGCCAGGCCATCGAGCAGGCCCTGGCGCGCCTGCCCAAGGGCACGGTCATGCTGATCGACGAGGCCTACATCGAGTTTTCCACGGCCAGCACCTGCATCCCGCTGGTCAAGGAACACCCGCAACTGCTGGTGCTGCGCACCTTCTCCAAGATCTACGGCATGGCCGGGGCGCGACTGGGCCTGGCCGTGGGCCAACCGGCGCTGCTCGAGCGCCTGGAAGCCTACGGCGGCTACAACGTGCCGGCGGCGTCGACCTTGCTGGGAGGGCTGGCCAGCCTGGAAGACCCCAACCTGCTGGCCGAGCGCAAGCGGCACAACCAGCAGCTGCGCGACCAGACCATCGCCTGGCTACGGCAACGCGGATTCAACTGCACCGCCTCCCAGGCCAACTGCTTCATGGTCGATGTCCGGCGTCCGGCCCAGGACGTGGTGGATGCCCTGGCGGCACGCCAGGTACGCATCGGTCGGGTCTGGGACCACTGGCCGAGCTGGGCACGGGTCAGCATCGGCTCCGAACAGGACATGCAGCGCTTTCGCCACGCCTTCGCCCAGGTCATTCCCGCCTGAGCCCGCGCCGCCCAGGACCAGATCCCGGGCGGCGAGCGGCGGACCGTGGGAGACGCTAACATGTGCGCTCCCCGATCACCGCGCTGGAGCCCATCTTGTCCGATAGCCGTCCTCCCGTTCTCGACGAAGTCGACCGTCAGCTGATCGCCGCCTTGCAGATCAACGCACGTGAAAGCGTGGCCATGCTGGCGCGGCAACTGGGCATCGCCCGCACCACCGTGACCTCGCGCCTGGCGCGCCTGGAGAAGACCCGGGTGATCACCGGCTACGGCGTGCGCCTGGGCCAGCGGGTGGTCGATGGCGGGCTGCAAGCCTATGTCGGCATCAAGGTCCAGCCACGCTCCGGCAAGGACGTCCTGCGCCGCCTGAGCGGCATGGCCCAGGTCCAGCAGTTGTGTGCAGTCAGTGGCGAGTTCGACTATGTGGCCTGGCTGCGCACCGAATCCCCGGAGCAGCTGGACCAGTTGCTGGACCAGATCGGCAGCATCGATGGCGTGGAGAAGACCACCACCTCGATCATCCTCAGCAGCAAGATCGATCGCGGGCACGCACTGTGACAAGGCGCTCGTCACTCTGAACACAAGCTTCGTCACATCGAAAAATAATAATGCATAACGACGACAGTTTGCGTCTTATTTACGAGTTTCCCCCTCTCTAGAATGGCTGACATCTTTTCCTATACTCAGCATTCCGCTGAGCCGCCCGCCAAGGTCAGCCATGAACAAGAACAATCGCCATCCCGCAGACGGCAAGAAACCTATCACCATCTTCGGCCCGGATTTCCCTTTCGCCTTCGACGACTGGATCGAGCACCCCGCCGGCCTGGGCAGCGTTCCTGCCGAGAAGCACGGCCAGGAAGTGGCCATCGTCGGCGCCGGCATTTCCGGCCTGGTGGCGGCCTACGAGCTGATGAAGCTGGGCCTCAAGCCGGTGGTCTACGAGGCCTCGAAGATGGGCGGCCGGCTGCGTTCGGAAACCTTCGAAGGCGCCGACGGGATCATCGCCGAGCTGGGCGGCATGCGGTTCCCGGTGTCGAGCACCGCCTTCTACCACTACGTCGACAAGCTCGGCCTGGAAACCCGCCCCTTCCCCAACCCGCTGACCCCGGCTTCGGGCAGCACCGTGGTCGATCTGGAAGGCACCAGCCACTACGCCGAGAAGATGGACGACCTGCCGGAAATCTTCCGCGAAGTCGCCCAGGCCTGGGCCGACGCCCTGGAAGACGGCGCGCGCTTCTCGGAGATCCAGGACGCCATCCGCGAGCGCGACACGCTCAAGCTCAAGGCCCTCTGGGACGAGCTGGTACCCAAATGGGACGACCGCACCTTCTATGACTTCGTCGCCACCTCCAAGGCGTTCTCGCAGCTGTCCTACCGCCACCGCGAGATCTTCGGCCAGGTTGGCTTCGGCACCGGCGGCTGGGACTCGGACTTCCCCAACTCCATGCTGGAAATCTTCCGCGTGGTGATGACCAACTGCGACGACCACCAGCACCTGGTGGTCGGCGGCGTCGAGCAAGTGCCTCGCGGCATCTGGAGCCACATCCCGGAAAAATGCGCCCACTGGCCGGCCGGCACCTCCCTGGCCAAGCTGCACAACGGCGCACCGCGTCCCGGTGTGAAGAAGATCGCCCGCGCCGCCGACGGCACCTTCGCCGTCACCGACTACTGGGGCGATACCCGCCACTACGCGGCGGTATTGGCCACTTGCCAGACCTGGCTGCTGACCACCCAGATCGAGTGCGAGGAAGCGCTGTTCTCGCAAAAGATGTGGATGGCCCTGGACCGCACCCGCTACATGCAGTCGTCGAAGACCTTCGTGATGGTCGACCGGCCATTCTGGAAGGACAAGGATCCGCAGACCGGCCGCGACGTGATGAGCATGACCCTCACCGACCGCCTGACCCGTGGCACCTACCTGTTCGACAACGGCGACGACAAGCCTGGGGTGATCTGCCTGTCCTACTCCTGGATGAGCGATGCCATGAAGATGCTGCCGCACCCGGTGGAAAAGCGCGTGCAGCTTGCGCTGGATGCATTGAAGAAGGTCTACCCGAAGGTCGACATCGCTGGCCACGTCATCGGCAACCCGATCACCGTCTCCTGGGAGGCCGATCCGCACTTCCTCGGCGCCTTCAAGGGCGCGCTGCCGGGCCACTACCGCTACAACCAGCGGATGTATGCGCACTTCATGCAAGACGACATGCCTGCCGAACAACGCGGCATCTTCATCGCCGGCGACGACGTCTCCTGGACCCCGGCCTGGGTCGAGGGCGCGGTGCAAACCTCCCTCAATGCGGTGTGGGGCATCATGAAGCACTTCGGTGGCGCCACCCATCCGGAGAACCCGGGGCCTGGGGATGTGTTCCACGAACTGGGCCCGGTGGCCCTGGCCGACTGAGCCATGCTGGGCCGGACCGGCGCCTACGAAGGCACCCTCCGGGCCTGGCCCGAGTCTGCGGTAGCGGCGAAGATGGCCGCTACCGCAAGTCAGAGGAGTGAAGAACATGCGTGTCGCCCTGTATCAGTGCCCTCCACAGCCGCTGGACGTAGCCGCTAACCTGCATCGGCTGCAGCAGGTGGCCGCGCAGGCCACCGCAGTCGACCTGCTGGTGCTGCCGGAGATGTTCCTCAGCGGCTACAACATCGGTCCCGAGGCCGTCGGCGCCCTCGCCGAAGCCCAGGACGGCCCGGCCGCCCAACGGATCGCCGCCATCGCCCAGGCCGCCGGCATGGCGATTCTCTACGGCTATCCGGAACGTGACGCCAACGGCCGGATCTACAACGCCGTGCAGCTCATCGACGCCAACGGCCAGCGCCTGTGCAATTACCGCAAGACCCATCTGTTCGGTGACCTGGACCACTCGATGTTCAGCGCCGGCACAGACGATTTCCCCCTGGTGGAGCTCAACGGCTGGAAGCTCGGCTTCCTGATCTGCTACGACATCGAGTTCCCGGAGAACGCCCGGCGCCTGGCCCTGGCCGGCGCCGAACTGATCCTGGTGCCGACGGCGAACATGATCCCCTACGACTTCGTCGCCGACGTGACCATTCGTGCCCGGGCCTTCGAGAACCAGTGCTACGTGGCCTACGCCAACTATTGCGGCCACGAGGAACAGATCCGCTACTGCGGCCAGAGCAGCATCGCCGCTCCGGACGGTAGCCGGATCGCCCTGGCCGGGCTGGACGAGACCTTGATCATCGGCACCCTGGACCGCGACTTGATGAACGAATCCCGGACCCTGAATCGCTACCTGGCCGATCGCCGCCCCGAACTTTACGCAGCGCTGGGCAAGCGCTGATCCGGGGATATCCGCTAGCATGGGCGCCTCTCTGTCCTGGATGTGCCCATGCCCGCGCCGAACCACCCCCTGCCCCACCTGGAAACCCTGGCCAACGGCCTGCAGGTCTCCCTGCGCCATGCTCCCCACCTGAAACGCAGCGCCGCGGCGCTGCGGGTCGCCGCGGGCAGCCATGACGTACCACAGGCCTGGCCGGGCCTGGCGCACTTCCTGGAACACCTGCTGTTTCTCGGCACCGAGCGCTTCCCCGCCGAACGGGGGCTGATGGCCTACGTCCGCGCCCAGGGCGGGCAACTGAACGCCAGTACAGGCGAACGCAGCACCGAGTTTTTTTTCGAATTGCCAAGCAACGCCTTTGCCGGTGGCCTGGAGCGCCTGTGCGACATGCTCGCCCGGCCCCGCCTCGACCTCGCCGAGCAGCGCCGGGAACGCGAAGTGCTGCATGCGGAATTCCTCGCCTGGTCCCGGGACGCCAACGCCCAGCGCCAGTTCGCCTTGTGCGACGGCCTGTCCGCGACCCACCCGCTACGGGCCTTCCATGCCGGCAACCGCTATAGCCTGAACCTGGCCAACCCGGCCTTCCAGCAGGGCCTGCGGCAGTTCCACCGCGATTTCTACCGGGCTGGGCAAATGACCCTGAGCCTGGTCGGACCGCAATCCCTGGCCGAGCTCCGGGCCCTGGCCGAACGCTACGGCTCGGGCCTGCCCGCGGGCCCGCGCCAGCAACAGGCAGCACCTGCGCCACTGTTGGCCAGCACCGCCAGCAACTATCAACGGTTCGACGGACAGCGCCTGGACATGCTGTTCGCCCTTGAAGGGCTGCCGGAAGGCGCCGGCGTGGCGCTGGATTTCCTTTGTACCTGGCTGCAATCGGATAAACCCGGCGGATTGCTTGCCAAGCTCCAACAACAGTCACTGGCCCATAGCCTCAAGGCCCAGGCGCGGTATGAGTTCGCCGGGCAAGCATTGCTGCATCTGGAACTGGACCTGGGCCAGGCGCCCAGCGAGGCACCAGCACAAATCCGCCAACGGGTGCTGGACTGGCTGGGGTTCTTCAGCGCCCAGGGCGACTGGCCGCACTTGCGCGAGGAATATGCCCTGCTGCAACAACGCCGGCTGCAAGTCGGTAGCGCCCTGGAACTGGCCCGTCGGGACAGCCGGCACACCGCCCAGGAGCTGGGCGCCGACGGACTCCTGGCCCTCAAGGCGCTGCTGCGGCAATTGCAGCCCCAGGTTGTGGATGACTTCAGTGGCGACTGGCAGTTGCCACCCGCCAACCCGTTCTTGCGCGGCGCCATCGAGGCGCCCCAGGCCGGCCTGATCCGCGGCCAGAGCAGTAAGCATCGCGGCCTGCGGACCTTCGCCCAGGACCGCAGCCGAGGCCGGCGGGATAACCCGGCCCTGAGCTTCAGCCAGGCTCTGCCCACCGATACCGATACAGCGCAGTTGCTGTTGCGCTGGCGCCTGGCGAGTCCCGCGCCGAGCGGCCTGCACCGGCGTTTGCAGCACAGCCTGGCAGCCCTGGCCGGGGACGCCCGGCAAGCCGGGGTGGAACTGAGCTTCAGCTCCTGCGGCATGGACTGGCTGCTGCAATTGCACGGCCTGCAGCAACCCATGCCGGCGGTGCTGCAACAGGCGCTGCGACAGCTGGGCCAGCCATCCCCGGAGTTCTGGCAAGCAGGCAGGATCGACGTAGAGACACCACCGATGCCCCTGCGCCAACTGCTCGAGACCTTCGCCGAACAACCACTGCCCGACAGCGGTACGACCTTGAACGCCGAGGCCCTGCAAGCGCTATGGGCCACGGCCCGCTGGGACGGTTTGGCGCTGGGCGTGCCGCCCCACGGACAGGACGCCTTCGCCCGGGCCCTGCAGCGCATGCCCGGGACCGCGGATACCAACCTGAACCAGGCACCGCAGCCAGGAACCGGCCATGTCTGGCAGACGGTGCCCATGGACAGTGCAGAGCAGGCACTGCTGCTGTTCTGCCCAAGCCCATCGAGCCTGCTGGCCGACGAAGCTGCCTGGCGCCTGCTGGGCCAACTCTGCCAGACCCCGTTCTACCAGTGTCTGCGGGTCGAGCTGCAACTGGGCTATGGCGTGTTCAGCGCAGTACGCCAACTCGATGGCCGCACCGGCCTGCTGTTCGGGGTGCAGTCGCCGAACGCCAGCCTGGGCGAGATCCTCGGCCATCTGGAACAGTTCTTCCTGCGTTTGCCCGAACAGTTGCAGGCCCTCGATGCCCAGGCCTGGCTCGACCAGCGCCAGGTTCTAGCCCAGCAATTGCTACCCTCCCAGTTGCCCCAGCAACAGGCGGCGCAACTGCTGTGGCAGGCGCGATTGGCCGGCCATCCGTCGGACTACCTGGAACGATTGCAAGCCCACATCGAGGCCCTGACGCCCGCGCAGGTGATCCAGGCCGCCCGGCAGTTGCAGCACGCGACCGGAGGTTGGAAGGCCCTGGCCAACGGCTCTTGCCCAGGTTCACCCTGGCAAGCGGCAAAATGATCGTTACCAGCGCTGTAACGAGCTTTCTTTAAGAATTGCAGGCAAGCCGTTATGTGAATTTAGTAAGATAGCCGCCTAAGCATCTGAACATCTCCGCCCGGAGGTGGACTATATGTATAGGCAACACCCGTCCGACCCACCTCAAAGGAGCCTTTTCATGACTTGGTCCAAACCGGCTTACACTGACCTGCGCATCGGCTTCGAAGTCACCATGTACTTCGCCAGCCGCTGATTCCTGGCTCCGGCCGGAACGTCCAGCGCAACGCCTCGGCTCGTCCGGGGCGTTTTCATTTTCAGTCGTCCACAATCTTCAAGTCACAGCCCAGGGAGCGCCCATGTTTGTCCAGATTCTAGGTTCCGCCGCCGGCGGTGGTTTTCCGCAGTGGAACTGCAACTGCGTGAACTGCGCGGGATTTCGCGACGGCAGCCTGCGCGCCCAGGCCCGTACCCAGTCGTCCATCGCGATCTCCGATGACGGGGTGAATTGGGTGCTGTGCAACGCCTCCCCGGATATTCGCGCCCAACTGCAGGGCTTCGCTCCCATGCAACCCGGTCGAGCCCTGCGCGATACCGGGATCAGCGCCATCATCCTCATGGACAGCCAGATCGACCACACCACCGGCCTGCTCAGCCTGCGCGAAGGCTGCCCGCATCAGGTCTGGTGCACCGACATGGTCCACGAGGACCTGAGCACCGGTTTCCCGCTGTTCAAGATGCTCAGCCACTGGAACGGCGGCCTGCAATGGAACCGCATCGAACTGGACCAGAGCTTCAGCGTGGCCGCCTGCCCCAACCTGCGCTTCACCCCGCTGCCCCTGCGCAGCGCCGCGCCGCCCTACTCGCCCCATCGCTTCGACCCGCACCCGGGGGACAACATCGGCCTGATCGTCGAGGACCTGCGCACCGGCGGCAAGCTGTTCTACGCGCCGGGCCTGGGCAAGGTGGACGCGCCGCTGCTGCAGATCATGGCCGCCAGCGACTGCCTGCTGGTGGACGGCACCTTATGGGAAGACGACGAGATGCAGCGCCGTGGCGTCGGCACCCGTACCGGCCGGGAGATGGGCCACCTGGCACAGAACGGCCCCGGCGGCATGCTCGAAGTGCTGGAGCAACTGCCGCGCCAGCGCAAGGTGCTTATCCACATCAACAACACCAACCCGATCCTCGACGAAGACTCCGCCGAACGTGCCGAACTGGTACGCCGAAAGGTGGAAGTGGCTTACGACGGAATGAGTATTGAGCTGTAGCAGGCCGTTGAAAAACTATCTGCGTTGCCATCGCCAACGTTTTTCAACGGCCTGCTAGCCCACAAGCTCGGCCCCAGCGCCCTGGGGCCGTTTGCGCAACCGCGGGCCCGCCCGCGACCAGGCCAAGCCCCGGAGAACCCAGATGACCGACACCCCGCTGTCCCCCGCCGAATTCGAACAGGCCCTGCGCGCCAAGGGCGCCTATTACCACATCCATCACCCCTACCACGTGGCGATGTACGAAGGCCGGGCCAGCCGCGAGCAGATCCAGGGCTGGGTCGCCAACCGCTTCTACTACCAGGTGAACATCCCCATGAAGGATGCGGCGATCCTCGCCAACTGCCCGGACCGGGAAGTGCGCCGCGAGTGGATCCAGCGCCTGCTGGACCATGACGGCGCCCCCGGCGAGGACGGTGGCATCGAGGCCTGGCTGCGCCTGGGCCAGGCCGTGGGCCTGGACCCGGACCAGCTGCGTTCCCAGGAGCTGGTATTGCCGGGGGTGCGTTTCGCCGTGGATGCCTACGTCAACTTCGCCCGGCGCGCCAGCTGGCAGGAAGCCGCCAGCAGCTCCCTGACCGAACTGTTCGCCCCGCAGATCCATCAGTCGCGCCTGGACAGCTGGCCCCAGCACTATCCGTGGATCGACCCGGCCGGCTACCAGTACTTCCGCACGCGCCTGGGCCAGGCCCGCAGAGACGTGGAGCATGGCCTGGCCATCACCTTGCAGCACTACACCACCCGCGCGGGCCAGGAGCGCATGCTGGAAATTCTCCAGTTCAAACTGGACATTCTTTGGAGCATGCTCGACGCCATGAGCATGGCCTATGAACTGAACCGCCCGCCTTATCACAGCGTCACTGAGCAGCGGGTCTGGCACAAAGGGATCACCTTATGAGTTTCGATCGCAGCAAAACCCCACGCTGGCGCCCCGGCTACCGCTTCCAGTACGAGCCGGCGCAAAAGGGCCATGTCCTGCTGTACCCCGAGGGCATGATCAAGCTCAACGACAGCGCCGCCCTGATCGGCGGCTTGATCGATGGCGAGCGCGACGTGGCGGCGATCATCGGCGAGCTGCAGGTGCAGTTCCCCGGGGTCGCCGAGCTCGGGGACGATATCGAGCAATTCATGGAGGTCGCCCGTGCCCAGCACTGGATCGAACTCGGCTGATCCCAGCGTGCCCGCCAAGCCACAGATCGGCCTGCCGCTGTGGCTGCTGGCCGAGCTGACCTATCGCTGCCCGCTGCAATGCCCGTATTGCTCCAACCCGCTGGACTTCGCGGCCCAGGGCCAGGAGCTCGATACCGCCCAGTGGCTCAAGGTGTTTCGCGAGGCCCGGGAGATGGGCGCCGCGCAGCTGGGCTTTTCCGGCGGCGAACCGCTGGTGCGCCAGGATCTGGCCGAACTGATCGGCGAGGCGCGCAAGCTGGGGTTCTACACCAACCTGATCACCTCCGGCATCGGCCTCACCGAGCAGAAGATCAGCGACTTCAAGAAGGCTGGCCTGGACCATATCCAGATCAGCTTCCAGGCCAGCGACGAGCAGGTGAACAACCTGCTGGCGGGCTCCAAGAAAGCCTTCGCGCAGAAGCTGGAGATGGCTCGCGCGGTGAAGGCCCACGGCTACCCGATGGTGCTGAACTTCGTCACCCATCGGCACAATATCGACAAGATCGACCGCATCATCGAGCTGTGCATCGCCCTGGAAGCCGACTTCGTCGAATTGGCCACCTGCCAGTTCTATGGCTGGGCCCAGCTCAACCGCGTTGGCCTGCTGCCGACCCGCGAGCAACTGGTGCGCGCCGAGCGAATCACCAACGAGTACCGGGCCAAGCTGGAGGCCCAGGGCCACCCGTGCAAGCTGATCTTCGTCACTCCGGACTACTACGAGGAACGCCCCAAGGCCTGCATGAACGGCTGGGGCAGCCTGTTCCTGACCGTGACCCCGGACGGCACCGCCCTGCCTTGCCACGGTGCGCGGCAGTTGCCGGTGCAGTTTCCCAATGTGCGCGAGCACAGCATGCAGCACATCTGGTATGAGTCCTTCGGCTTCAACCGCTTTCGCGGCTACGATTGGATGCCCGAGCCGTGCCGCTCCTGCGACGAAAAGGAACAGGACTTCGGCGGCTGCCGTTGCCAGGCGTTCATGCTGACCGGCGACGCCAGCAATGCCGATCCGGTATGCAGCAAGTCGGCGCACCACGGGATGATCCTCAAGGCCCGGGAAGAGTCCGAAACCGCCACCCAGACCATCGAACAACTGGCATTTCGCAATGAACGAAACTCACGCCTCATCGCTAAGGGTTGAACCCTTCAGTGCCAGCCAGGCCACCGCCGCTGGCGTCGACTTCGCCGAACTGCAACTGACGCCCCAAGGCCTGTTCTGGAATGAATATCGCCCAGAAGATGCCAGTTGCCGGATCTGGCACTGGCACCAGGGCCAGGCCCGCTGCCTGACCCCCACGGGCTTCAGCGCCCGCAGCCGGGTCTATGAATACGGCGGTGGTGCCTTCTGCATCGGCGCCGACAGCCTGCTGTTCGTCAACGACGAGGACCAGCAGCTGTATCGCCAGTCGCTGGCCGGTGGCGCTCCCGTGGCGCTGACCCAGGGCGACTGCCGCTATGGAGATGTCCAGCATTACGCCGGCCAGGTCCTGGCCGTGGAGGAATGCGGTGACCGCCATCGGTTGCTGGCCATCGATATCGAAACCGGGCACCAGCATCTGCTGGCCGCCGGTGCCGATTTTTATGCCGCGCCAACCCTGAGCCCCAACGGCCAGCGCCTGGCCTGGATCGAATGGGACCGCCCGCACCAACCCTGGACCAGCACCCGCCTGATGCTCGCCGAGCGCCTGGCCGACGCCAGTTGGGGCGAACCACGCTGCGTGGCGGGCAACGACGAGCCGGAATCCTTGCAACAACCGCGCTTCGACCCGCACGGCAAGCTGCATTGCCTCACCGACCGCCAGGGTTTCTGGCAGCCCTGGGCCGAGTCTGGCCCGGGCCTGCGCCCACTGCCCTGCGCGCCGGCGGACCACGCCCCGGCCCCCTGGCAGCTGGGCGGCTGCACCTGGCTGCCACTGGGCGACGATAGCTGGCTGGGCAGCTGGACCGAGGAGGGTTTCGGCCGTCTCGGGCTGCACCAGGCCGATGCTGCACCGCAGGATTTCACTGGCGCCTACAGCCGCTTTCGCAGCCTGGCCCTGGATTCGCAGCGGCTGTATTGCATCGCAGCCTCGCCCACCAGCCCCTCGGCAGTGCTGGCCATCGACCGTGCAACGAGCCAGGTCCAGGTCCTGGCCGGAGGCGTCGCCCCCCTGCCTGCGGAGCTCATCAGCCGTCCGCAGACCCTGTGCTATCCCAGCGGCGGGGGCCAGGCCCATGGTTTCTTCTACCCGGCCATGAATGGCGCGGGTCGTCCCCCCCTGGTGGTGTTCATCCATGGCGGCCCGACCTCGGCCTGCTACCCGATGCTCGATCCGCGCATCCAGTTCTGGACCCAGCGCGGTTTCGCCGTGGCCGACCTCAACTATCGGGGCAGCAGCGGTTATGGCCGGGCCTATCGCCAGGCCCTGCATCTGCGCTGGGGCGAAGTGGACGTGGAAGACGCCTGCGCGGTGGTGGCCTACCTCGACCAGCAAGGCCTGATCGACCCTGGGCAAGCGTTCATCCGCGGCGGCAGCGCCGGCGGCTACACCACCTTGTGCGCACTGGCCTTCGCCCAGGTCTTTCGTGCCGGCGCCAGCCTCTACGGGGTCAGCGATCCCCTGGCCCTGGTCCGCACCACCCATAAGTTCGAAGGCGACTACCTGGATTGGCTGATCGGCGATCCCGAGCAGGACCGCGAGCGCTACCTGGCCCGGACGCCCTTGCTGCACGCCGGTCAGATCCGCGTGCCCGTGGTGTTCTTCCAGGGTGAACTGGACGCAGTAGTGGTGCCCGAGCAGACCCGGGTCATGCTCAAGGCCCTGCAAGAGCAGGGGCTTGCCGCCGAGGCCCATTACTACCCGGAGGAACGCCACGGCTTTCGCAAGGCCGAGAACCAGGCCCACGCCCTGGAGCAGGAATGGTTGTTCTACCACAAGGTGTTGCAGGCGCAGCACTGAATATCAGGCCCGCCTGGGGCGGGCCTGATGGTTTCTAGCGCTTGGCGATGATGTACACCGCATGCACGATGCCGGGGATGTATCCGCACAAGGTCAAGAGGATGTTCAGCCAGAAGGCGCCGCCGAATCCCACTTGCAGGAACACGCCAAGGGGCGGCAACAGGATGGCGAAGATAATGCGGATCAGATCCATAAATGGCTCCAGACAGAAACGGCTCGGATGAGCCCTACCTGCAATCGACCCTGGCCCCTGGCCAGGGTTCAGCCCAATTGCCGACCGGCCCAGGACACTCAGGCGAGAATCTCGATCCCATGCTTGTGCACGATGTTCAGTAGCTTGAGGGCCATGCCGCAGGGGTGTTCGGGTCTGGAAAAGACGGCGACAAAAAAACGCCCCGTGCGAAAGATCGGACACGGGGCGATGCGTTATACCGCGAGACGGTTCAGGAGTTCTGTTAGCGCAAGGTCGGCAGGGGCCCGGACAAGTAGTCCAGCATTCGGAACAGGGTCGGCGCCAGGCCGCTGCAATGGGGAATGCCGGCGATGATCGCCTGGCGGTCCTCGACGGTTTCCGGCCCGGCATCCTGCTCGGCGCTCAACCAACCCTGGGGGCGCGATTGCAGCAGCGCCTCGATGCTCTGCAAGTCGCTCTGCAACAGGCACTGCAAGCCAATGGCCCGTTCCTGCCAGATGAATCCCTGGTTGGCACAGGCGGCAGAGCGATAGAGCGGCAGGGCGCCCTTGGGCAGATCGAAACTTTCACCATGCCAATGGAAAGCCATCAGGCGTTCGGGCAACGCCAGCCCCAGGGGCGAGTCCTGGGCGCTGGGGTACTTTTCCACCGGCCACCAGCCAATCTCGCTGGCCGCGCAAGGACGTACCCGGGCGCCCAAGGCCTGGGCCAGGAGCTGGCCGCCCAGGCCGATGCCCAGCACCCGCTTGCCGGCGGACAGGGCCTTGCGCAGCAGGCGCTTTTCCGCGACCAGCCAGGGCGCCTGGATTTCGTCATGCACACTCATGGGACCGCCCAGCAGGATCAGCAGGTCGAAGCTGTCGAGCCGTGGCAGGCGGGCCTGGGCATGCAGATGGCAGATATGCACCGAGGTGGCGCGCTCCAGCAGCCACTGGTTGATTCGCCCCGGACCGGCAGCCGCGCTGTGCTGCAGGATCAATACTCGCATCAGACGGCCACTCCCTTGCGGCATTGCAACTGCGCGGTACGAACCCGGGCGAAGGCTCGGGCCAGGCGCAGCAGCATTTCATCGATATTGCCCTTGCTCACGGTCAGCGCCGGGGTGAAGCGCAGGCAGTCCGGCTGCACGGCATTGAGCAGCAACCCTTCCTGCAAGGCGGCCTTGACCACTGCCTCGGCCGAGTCATCGGCCAGGGTCATGCCCCAGAGCAGCCCTTGGCCACGGACCTGGCCCTGGGCATGACGACTGGCCAGGCGAACCAGGCCCTGGCCCAGGTACTGGCCATTGCTGCGTACTTGCGGCAAGAAGCCCTGTTCCTGCAAGCAGTCGAGCACCGCCAGCCCGGCCGAGGTCATCAGGGCATTGCCGTGGTGGGTGCCGTCCAGTTCGCCATGCTCGAAACAACAGGCCTTGCCCCGGGCCAGCAGGGCTGCCAGCGGCACTCCGCCACCCAGGCCCTTGCCCAGGGCGATGATGTCGGCGCGCACGCCATACAGTTGTTCGGCCAGCAAGGTGCCGCAACGACCGATACCGGTCTGGACTTCATCGAGGATCAGCAGGATGCCCAGCTCGCGGCACAGCCGCTCCACGCCCTTGAGGTAATGCTCGGTGGCCGGCACCACGCCCGCCTCGCCCTGGATCGGTTCGAGCATGATCGCCACGGTTTGCGCATCCACCGCCGCATGCAGGGCCGGCAGGTCATTGAACGGCACCTGGCTGAAACCCGGCAGGCGCGGCTCGAACCGATTGCCGCTGGCATTGCCCGCAGACGCCGACAGCGCGGCGAAACCCCGGCCATGGCAAGCCTGGCTGGCGGTGATGATGCCTGCCGCGCCACCGCGATGCAGTTGCCCCCATTTGCGCGCCAGCTTGATCGCCGCTTCACACGCCTCGCTACCACTACCCAACAGATAGGCCTGGTCGCTGCCGGTGCTGCGGCACAACCGTGCGGCAAGCTTGAGCATGCCGCGGTTATAGAACCCGGAACCCGGGCTGATCAGCGATCGCGCCTGGGCGGTCAGGGCGTCGACCAGCACCGACGGGCTGTGACCAAGGCTGTTGGCGGCTCCGGCCTGGGTGAAATCGAGGTAGGTTCGGTCGTCGCTGTCCCATAACCAGGAGCCCTGGCCGCGAACGAATACCGGCTGCGGCCTGGGTACGCTGGGCATCAGGCAGTCGCTGGAAAGGTTGTCGACAACAGTGGCCGCGCTCGGGGCCATGGCCAGCTGGTCCAGGCTGGGCGGGGTGCGACGCAGGTTGAACAGGTTCATGCCCGCAGGCTCCATGACCATGATCCGAGCTGCTTTGCAAGGGTGTGCCGGCCCTCGTCATGGACCTGTCCTGGGTCGATGTTTATTGTCTTTCCTATGTAAAAGCCATCGACCTGAACGCTACTCATCTTCTTTCGTGGCCCTGTAAGCCCTGTGAATAAGCGTAGACTAGGCCCCTACGGGGCTTTGGGCCATTTCGATTTTTAAGCTTTTTCGATAAGAAGTACTTATGGATTTCAAGCAACTGCGTTATTTCGTCGCGGTGTATGAAGAAGGTCACGTAGGGCGCGCCGCAGAGCGCCTTTCGATCTCCCAACCGGCGCTTTCCCAGCAGATTCGCCAGTTGGAGCAGCACTTGGATGTGAGCCTGTTCGAGCGCAGCAGCAAGCGCCTGTTGCCGACCCTGGCCGCGCATACCCTGTACAACCATGCCCTGCCTCTGCTCGATGGCCTGCAACAGGCCCGCGAAGCCCTGCGCAACTTCAAGGGCCAGGCCCTGCGGACCCTGGCCATCGGCGTGCTGCAAACCGTGCACAGCAGCCTGGTGCCGCAGATGCTCGAACGGGTGCGCAAGGCCCAGCCGCACCTGGTGGTGCAGATCTACGAATTGACCGGCCTGGAAATCGAACGGCGCCTGCTCAATGGCTCGCTGGATATCGGCATCAGCTATCTGCCACCGCGGCAACCGGGGCTGCATGGCGTACCGCTGTACGAAGACGAACTGACCCTGGTCATCCCCGAGCAGCATCCCCTGCGCGAATTCAAGAAAGTCTCCATGAGCCAGGCGGCCGAGCTACCGATGCTGCTACTGGGGGAGGAGTTCCAGATCCGCCAGATCTGGCAGGCCCAGTTGGCCAACCTGGGGCGCCGTCCGCAGGTACAGGCGGAGCTGAACAATATGGCCGGGATCCTCGACAGCCTGCCCCATACCCGGCTGGCCACCGTATTGCCGGGACGCTCCCAACAGCAGAACGGCAATCGGCAATTGCTCTGGAAACCCTTGAGCGAGCCCAGGGTGCCGTTGAAAGTCGGATTGGTTTGCCGTGACCTGCAGCGTCAGCAGGGAACCCTGGAATTGCTGCGCACGCTATTGGAGGACCCGCTGCACAGCCAGGACGGGCGCCTGGGCGGGCCGGCACTGCCAGAAACACTGCCCTGAAGCGGAGCCGGAAAAATCCGCACAAAAGAAAAACCCCGCCGAAGCGGGGCTTTGCAGACTGTTTCCCTGACATCCATTTCACTCCACCATCCTGGCGGAATCCTACGTGTCCGTGTTATTTCTTTGCGCTTCCTGCGCTACGTCCATGTCACGTAGATTAGCGATCCCCCTCGTTCGCCGATATGGGCGATCTGCAGCACGCAACGTAAGAAATGTCTTACAGGCACTTTGCCTCTTAGAACTGCTCCGCCGGCAGTAGATACAGCGACTCGCTGCCCGCCTTGACCGAAGCGCTCAACGAGTGGATACGCGGCAGCAGCCGGGCGAAGTAGAAGCGCGCGGTCCCCAGCTTGCTGGCGTAGAACTCGTCTTGCTGCTCCTTGCCCAACGCCGCCTTGGCCATCAGTGCCCACATGTAGGCGTAGGCGGTGTAGCCGAACGCTTGCAGGTACTCCACGGAAGCCGCGCCAATCTCGTTGGGGTTGCTGGCCGAGCGGTCCAGTACCCAGGCCGTCAGCTCATCCAGGTTGTCCAGCGCGGCATTCAACGGCCGCACGAACTCCCCGAGCTGGGCATCGGCGGTGGCGGTGAAGTGGCGGATCTCATCGGCGAACAGCTTGTAGAACGCGCCGCCGCTGCCGACGATCTTGCGCCCCACCAGGTCCAGGGCCTGGATGCCGTTGGTGCCTTCGTAGATCTGGGTGATGCGCACGTCGCGCACCAGCTGCTCCTGGCCCCACTCGCGGATATAGCCATGGCCGCCGAAGATCTGCTGGCCATGGACGGTGGTCTCCAGGCCCAGGTCGGTGAGGAAGGCCTTGGCCACGGGCGTCAGCAACGCCACCAGGTTTTCCGCACGCTTGCGAGTCTCGGCGTCCTCGCTGAACTTGGCGGTGTCCAGTTGCATCGCCACGTAGGTGGAGAAAGCCCGGCCGCCTTCGTTGGCGGCCTTCATGGTCAGCAGCATGCGCCGCACGTCCGGGTGGACGATGATCGGGTCGGCAGTCTTGTCCTTGGCTTGCGGGCCGGTCGGGGCACGGCTCTGCAGGCGATCGCGGGCATATTCCACGGCGTTCTGGTAGGAACGCTCACCCGTGGCCAGGCCTTGGATGCCCACGCCCAGGCGCTCGTAGTTCATCATGGTGAACATGGCCGCCAGGCCCTTGTTCGGCTCGCCCACCAGGTAGCCAACGGCCTGGTCGAAGTTCATCACGCAGGTGGCGGAAGCCTGGATGCCCATCTTGTGCTCGATCGAACCGCAGCTCACCAGGTTGCGCTCGCCCAGGCTGCCATCGGCATTGACCATGAACTTGGGCACCAGGAACAGGGAAATGCCCTTGGGTCCGGCTGGGGCGTCCGGCAGCTTGGCCAGTACCAGGTGGATGATGTTTTCGGTCAGGTCGTGCTCGCCGCCGGTGATGAAGATCTTGGTCCCGGTGATGGCATAGGCGCCGTCCGCCCGTGGCTCGGCCTTGGTGCGGATGATCCCCAGGTCGGTACCGGCATGGGGCTCGGTCAGGCACATGGAGCCGGCCCAGACGCCGGCATACATGTTCGGCAGGTAGATGGCCTTGAGCTCGTCGCTGGCGTGGGCGTTGATCGACAGGCAGGCGCCGGCGGTCAGCATCGGGTACAGGCCGAACGCGAGGCTCGCGGAGTTGACCATTTCCTCGACCTGGGCCGATACCGCCTTGGGCATGCCCATGCCGCCGAATTCTGGATCGCCGCCGACACCGACCCAGCCACCTTCGGCGTAGGTCTGGTAGGCCTGCGGGAAACCTTCCGGGGTGGTCACCACGGTGTCGTTCCAGCGACAGCCTGCTTCGTCGCCACTACGGCTCAACGGGGCAATGCTGCGGGCAGTGACCTTGCCCGCTTCTTCCAGGATCGCCTCGACCGTCTCGGCGTCCACTGTTTCCGCCAGCGCTGGCAACTGGGCCCAGAGCTTGGCGACCTCGAAGACTTCATTGAGGACGAAGCGCATATCGCGCAGGGGCGCTTTGTAGTCAGCCATGGCAAACCTCGCAGGATCTAAACAGGCGGGCCGGAACGGGCCCATTCACGGGAAACCGAGTGTACCCGAACAACTTTTGCGACACATAGGGTCATCTAGTGACTTTTTTATTATTTTTAGTCAATTTCTAGCCATAAGACAGGAAAACCCGCCAGGGGCGGGTCTTGCCGGGAACACGTCCGTTTGTCCACTGGGGCAGGTGCCCTGTCGGCAGTTAGGCGTTGGCAAGTGATAAACATCCACGAGCATGCATCTCGCCCAGGCAAAGCCGCTGGCAAACAGTCATCGAATACAAACTGCCGGGCGAAAGCCCTTGGCCCTGAGCCATGGCGACGCCCCGACAGCAGGTCGTTGTAACCTACTGTCGTCACCGGGGCCTGCCAATCACCCTGCGGACGCTGAATGCGCCGTCATAAATCAGCCTGCGGCCGCGTCCATCCGCACTGCGCCGCGGCGGTTCTGCCCAAAGGCCATCACGCAGTTACGCCCCGCGCCCTTGGCGCTATAGAGCGCCTGGTCGGCGGACTTGAGCACTTCCTCGGGCGTACGATGCTCCATCAACCGCTCGGCGACGCCAATGCTGATGGTCACCGACACACTGGAAGCCCCGGAGGCCCCACGCCGCTGGCGCCCCTGCTGGTCGTCCTGGGGACGGTTTTCCTGGTTGCGCAACTGGATGTTATAGCCGGCGATGATCTCGCGAATCATCTCCAGGTGCGGCATGCACTCGTCCAGGCTCTTGCCGGCGAACACCACGGCGAACTCTTCACCTCCATAACGGTAGGCACGGCCGCCACCGGTGACCTTCGACAACTTACTGGCCACCAGGCGCAGCACCTGGTCGCCAACATCGTGGCCATGGGTGTCGTTGAATTTCTTGAAGTGATCGACGTCGGTCATGGCCAACACGTAGTTGCGCCCCAGGCGCTGCATGCGCTCGTTCAGGGCACGGCGCCCCGGCAACCCGGTCAGCTCATCGCGAAAGGCCATCTGGTAGGCCTCGTGGGCCACCGCGGCGGCGATCATCAGCATCACCTGACTGCACATGATGTTCAGGGTAAAGGGCAAGATGAAGGTCTTGGGCAACATCCAGAACAGCCCGAGCAAGCCCACCAACTGCGCCGCATGCAACGGTCGCGGACTGCGCCAGTACTGGATCGCCAAGAGCAGGAAGGCCGCAAGGAATACTGGATAGGACAACTGGATCAAGCTCATCCAGCTGCCATGCAGGGCCGGCCAGCGGATCTCCGCCAGCCATGCCAGCAGCGCCTGGGGATAACTCTGCTCCAGGCCCAGGGCCACGCTGCCGAAGGCGAGCAGCACGGCGAAGCGCGCCACCATGTCCTGGAACAAATGCGTGCGCTCCTGCCAGGCGGCGAACAAACCGAACAGCAAGGGCAGCAACAAGCAACACAGGTGGAACACCACCGCCGCATCCTCGCGCACCCGGCCATTGTCACGGTAGAAGTCGGTCTGGGTATCGAGCAGGAAATAGGCGATGTATACCGTGACCATCAGGAACAGCTCGCGCTGGCGTCGATAAACGGCGCAATACGCCCCGCCGAGCAACAGCACCAGGGTCGGCAGCACGTTGAACAGCGAAGTGAAGAATACGTTGAGATCCTTGACGTAGGCGGCCGCCAGCCCAGCAAGCAGAAGCAGTAAAGACGGAAGAAAGTGACTGAAACGTACAGCGGAAGAACGCGGCAAGGGTAAAACTCCAACCCGGCTTATCAGTAGATAGCATTGTGCCTTCATTGCGGAAGTTAAGCACATGCGACGTGACAGGCGTCACATTGCCATCTCTTTAACGGCAGGGAATCGCTTCAGCTTAGCGTTTTAGTCGGGAATTTTTCCGCAGACTCCGCAGATGCAAAAAAGCCGCTCGCCCCGAGGGGCGAGCGGCTTCGAAGTGGAGCCGGACAGGCTTAGTAAGCCAGGCCGAAATCCTCTTCCTTCATGTCCATCAGGTTATTGGCGCCCGAGAGCATGGCGGCGACATGGCCACGAGTACGCGGCAGGATGCGCTGGAAGTAGAAGCGCGCGGTCTGCAGCTTGGCGGTATAGAAGGCCTCTTCGGTGGTACCGGCGGCCAGTTTCTCGGCGGCCAGGCGCGCCATGTCGGCCCAGAAGTAGGCCAGGCAGGCGTAACCGGAGTACATCAGGTAGTCCACCGATGCGGCCCCGACCTCTTCGCGGTCCTTCATCGCGGCCATGCCCACTTTCATGGTCAGCTCGCCCCATTCCTTGTTCAGTGCCGCCAGCGGTGCCACGAATTCCTTCACGGACTCGTTGCCTTCGTTGTTCTGGCAGAACTTGTGAACGATCTTGGTGAAGCCCTTCAGCGCCTCGCCCTGGGTCATCAGCACCTTGCGACCCAAGAGGTCCAGGGCCTGGATGCCGGTGGTGCCTTCGTACAGCATCGAGATACGGCTGTCGCGAACGTTCTGCTCCATGCCCCACTCGGCGATGAAGCCGTGGCCACCGTAGATCTGCACGCCGTGGTTGGCGGATTCGAAGCCCACCTCGGTCATGAAGGCCTTGGCGATCGGGGTCATGAAGGCCAGCAGTGCATCGGCCTTCTTCTTCTCTTCTTCATCCACACCGTACTTGACGATGTCCACCTGCTTGGCGGTGAAGTAGACCATGGCGCGGTTGCCTTCGGCGAACGCCTTCATGGTCAGCAGCATGCGACGTACGTCCGGGTGCACGATGATCGGGTCGGCAGCCTTGTCCGGCGCTTTCGGACCGGTCAGCGAGCGCATTTGCAGGCGATCGCGAGCATATTTCAGCCCCCCCTGGAAACCGATCTCGGCGTGGGCCAGACCTTGCAGCGCGGTACCCAGGCGAGCGGTGTTCATGAAGGTGAACATGCAGTTCAGGCCTTTGTTCGCCGGGCCGATCAGGAAACCGGTGGCTGCGTCGAAGTTCATCACGCAAGTGGCGTTGCCGTGGATACCCATCTTGTGCTCGATGGAACCGCAGCTCACCGCGTTGCGCTGGCCGATGCTGCCATCGGCGTTGGGCAGGAACTTGGGCACGATGAACAGCGAGATGCCCTTGGTGCCGGCCGGGGCGTCGGGCAGGCGGGCCAGCACGATGTGGACGATGTTGTCGGCCATGTCGTGTTCACCGGCGGAGATGAAGATCTTGGTGCCGGTGACTTTGTAGGAACCGTCGGCCTGAGGCTCGGCCTTGGTGCGCAGCATGCCCAGGTCGGTGCCACAATGTGGCTCGGTCAGGCACATGGTGCCGGTCCACTCGCCGGTCACCAGCTTGGTCAGGTAGGCGTCTTGCTGCTCAGGCGTACCGTGGGCGGAAATGGTGTTCATCGCGCCATGGGACAGGCCTGGGTACATGCCCCACGACCAGTTGGCCTCGCCGACCATTTCGCTGACCGCCAGACCCAGCGACTCAGGCAGGCCCTGGCCGCCGTGCTCGACGTCGTGGGCCAGGCTTGGCCAGCCGCCTTCGACGAACTGCTTGTAGGCTTCCTTGAAGCCGGTTGGGGTCTTAACGCCGGATTCACTCCAGGTGCAACCTTCCAGGTCGCCTACACGGTTCAGCGGCGCCAGCACCTGCTCACAAAACTTCGCACCTTCCTCGAGAATGGCGTCAACCATGTCCGGAGTGGCGTCCTGGCAAGCCGGAAGGCTCTGATAGTGCGCCTCATAACCAAGCAGCTCGTCACGAACGAAGCGAATATCACGCAAGGGGGCCTTGTAGTCAGGCATAGCGATAAACCTCTGCTGATGTAACCGGGAATGAACGACCGCGTTGAGTTTTTATGGCGGTCAAACAGTTGTTTGAAACATACGTTTACGCCCAAATCTTGTCAAGCGTCGGACAAATACCTTTCGTCATCGGCAGGTAACACCCGCGCAGGCCAAGGCCCACGGCATCTGTCATGAAGTGTAGAAGCCGGGTAGCCGGCAATCAGTCAGCGAGGGAAATCAGCCGAGGAAATGGCATGCATAAAGGAAGGCATGAAAAAGCCCGGCCCCCGAAAACGGGGGCCGGGCTTCAACGAAAAGACGATCAGGCGTAGGTGTCGATCAGTGTACCCAGGGCTTCATCCGAGGCCTTGGCGACCTTGACGCCCAGTTCGACCTGGAACTTGCCGGCGGACATTTCCACCACGCTGCTGGCCAGGTCCGACTCCTGGCTGCGGTCCACGCCACGCAGGCGATTGACCTGGAGCTCCGACGACTGGCTACTGGCGGAGCGCTCGACGGCCGTGCTGGCGATCTGGCCAGCGGCTTGATCGACCCGGTTCTGCCCGGCCTGAATCGCGTTCAGCCCGGCGTAGTAAGCGCTGTTCCCGGAAATTTCCATGGGATGACTCGACCTGGAAAATGAATGACGTTGCCAATTGAAGCAGACCCGTCAAGAAAACACCCGTCAAAAACACTAATGGCCATCTGCCCTGTCATAGGCAAAATCTAGTCCAGCAAGTCCAGTTGCAGGTGTTCGGCCACCGCCTCGGCCCCGGCCAGCCTGAGCCGGGGCACCCTGCCCAGGCACGGCGCGGGAAGGCGCTCGGCCAGGGTCGCCAGGTTCTCTTCCAGACGGGAGGTCTGCGGATCGACGATATTGGCCACCCAACCGGCCAGTTGCAGACCGTCCCGGGCAATGGCCTCGGCAGTCAGCAAGGCATGATTGATACACCCCAGCCGCACGCCCACCACCAGGATCACCGGCAACCCCAGGGCCATGGCCAGGTCCGAGAGGTTGTCCTGGCCCGCCAGGGGCACGCGCCAGCCACCCGCCCCTTCGATCAGGGTGAAATCCGCGCCCTTGGCCAGGACGTGGCGCATGGGCAGCAACAGCGACTGCACCGTCAGTGCCACGCCCGCCTCGCGTGCGGCCAGGTGCGGAGCGATGGCCGGCTCGAAGGCGATCGGGTTGATCTCTTCATAGCTCAGCGGCAACGACGCCTGCGCCTGCAAGGCCAAGGCATCGGCGTTGCGCAAGCCCTTGGCCGTCAGCTCGCAACCGGACGCCACCGGCTTGCCCGCCGCCGTGCTCAGCCCGGCCTGCCGCGCGGCATGCAGCAAGCCAGCGGCGATGGTGGTCTTGCCCACCTCGGTGTCGGTGCCGGTGATGAAATAGGCAGGACTCATCGTGGTTTCTCCAATACGCCATGGACTACCTGGTAAGTCGCCGGCAGCCCCTTGGCCTGGCGAAAGCCCTCGTAGGCGGCGATCAACCCGGCGATGCGCGCCCGTCCCGTCAAGCCACCAGGACGGCCAGGGTTGAGATTGTGCGCCCCCAGGGCCTTGAGTTCGTGGGTCAGGCTGCGCACATCCGGGTAATGCAGGACATGGGGCACACGCTCCAGGCTACGCACCCGCAAGCCACTGGCGTCGCACAACTGGCCATAACGCTCGAAAGCACGAAAGCGGTTGACGTGCACCTGCCCGTCCACCTGCCCCCAGCTGTCGCGCAGCTCTTGCAGGGTCCCCACGCACAGGCTGGCGAACGCCAGGACACCGCCGGGCTTGAGCACCCGCCGGGCCTCGCTGAGCACCGCGGCAAAATCGGCGCACCACTGCACCGCCAGGCTGGAGAAGATCAACTCGCAACTGGCCGCCTGCAATGGCAGGCGCTCGGCGTCCCCGGCAATGAAGTACTCGGCCCCACCCAGGGGCCGTGCGTGCTGGAGCATGCCTTCGGCGATATCCACGGCCAGGCCCTGGCTACCCGCGAACCGCTCCCCCAGCGCCCGGCTGAAATGCCCGGTGCCGCAGCCCAGGTCGAGCCAGCGCCCCGGGGTCCAGTCAGCAGGCAGGCGGCTCAACAACTGCTGGCCAACCGCCCGCTGTAACTCGGCCACGCTGTCGTAGCTGGCCGCCGCGCGGGAAAACGAAGCCGCCACCTGGCGCTTGTCAGGCAAGCCGGTGGCCAGCACAGGAATAGACAGATCAGTCATCACCGGACTCATGCAAGAACGCCTGGATCGCACCCGCCACTCCGTGGGGGTCCTCCAGAAGAAAACCGTGGCTGGCCTGTTCGATCAGGCCAACTTCCACATCCGGCAACAATGCCAGCAACTCGGCGGCCGTTTCAGCCGGTACCAGGCCATCGAGCCCGGCGAACAGGTGCAACTGCGGCCCACGAAAACCTTGCAAGGCCTCGCGGGTATCGAGCCGCGCCAACAATTCCAGGCCCGCCAGCAACACCTGTGGCTGGGACACCGGTGCGCCCCCCGACAATGCCCGGGACAAGCCGCGATGGTCGAGGGCGCCCTGGGCGCAGAGCAACGAGAAACGCTTGAGGGTGCCTTGCGGGTCGGCGGCACAGCCCGCCAGGAAGGCGGCGAAGGTGTCCTGGGCCATGGCGCTTGGCCACTGCGCATGGGCGACGAAGCAGGGATTGCTGGCCAGGGTCAGCAGCCCGCAGCACCGTTCACCACGACGGGCCGCCAGCGCCGAGGCCAGCATCCCGCCCAGGGACCAGCCACCCAGCCAGGCATCGTCCGGCAGCGCGTCGTCCAGTTCATCCAGCCAATCGTCCGGGTCGCTGGACATCAGTTCCGGCAACGGCTGGACCTCTACCCGCAGGTGCTGGTCCAGCCCCTGCAACGCTGCCGCCAGGGGCGCCAGGGGCGACACGCCCAGCCCCCAGCCGGGCAACAGGATCAGTCGATCACGCATGGCTCGGCTCCACTTGCAGTTCACCGTGACAATCGGCCAATGCGTCTAACAATAGCTGCACCTGGCTCTCGCTGTGGGCCGCAGACAGCGTCACCCGCAACCGTGCGCTGCCGGCCGGCACCGTCGGCGGGCGAATGGCGGTGACCAGGATCCCGCGCTCGCGCAATTTCTGCGACAGCGCCATGGCTCGCGCACTGTCGCCGACCAGGATCGGCTGGATCGGGGTGAAGCTGTCCATCAGCTCCAGGCCGATCTGCTCGGCGCCACGGCGGAACTGGCGGACCAGGCTCGCCAGGTGCTCGCGTCGCCAGTGCTCGCTGCGCAATAGCTCCAGGCTCTTCAAGGTGGCGCAGGCCAGCGCCGGTGGCTGGCTGGTGGTGTAGATATAGGGCCTTGCGAACTGGATCAGGCTCTCGATCAACTCCTCGCTGCCGGCGACGAAGGCCCCAGCGGTTCCGAAGGCCTTGCCCAGGGTGCCCACCAGCACCGGCACCTCATCCAGGCCCAGGCCGAAATGCTCCACCAAGCCTGCGCCATTGGCACCCAGGGGACCGAAGCCGTGGGCGTCGTCGACCATCAGCCAGGCGCCTCGGGCCTGGGTTTCACGGGCCAGGGCCGGCAAGTCGGCCACATCGCCATCCATGCTGAATACGCCGTCGGTGACCACCAGGGTATTGCCGGTAGCCTTTTCCAGGCGCTTGGCCAGGCTGGCCGCATCGTTGTGCAGGTAGCGGTTGAAGCGCGCGCCACTGAGCAGGCCGGCATCCAGCAGCGAAGCATGGTTGAGACGGTCTTCCAGCACCGTATCGCCCTGCCCCACCAGGGCCGTGACCGCCCCGAGGTTGGCCATGTAGCCGGTGCTGAACAGCAACGCCCGGGGCCTTCCAGTGAGTTCGGCCAGGGCCTCTTCCAAAGCATGGTGCGGACCGCTATGGCCCACCACCAGGTGCGAGGCGCCACCGCCCACGCCCCAGCGACTGGCACCGGCCCGCCAGGCTTCGATCACCTGTGGATGATTGGCCAGGCCCAGGTAGTCGTTGTTGCAGAACGCCAGCAATGGCTGGCCGTCGACCACCACTTCCGGCCCCTGGGGGCTGTCGAGCAAGGGGCGCTGGCGATACAGATGCTCGGCACGGCGGGCCGCGAGGCGCGCGGAAAGATCAAAAGACATGTGGCCTCGATGATCGGGAAAGAATCCAGCACCGCAGGCAACCGGGCGCCGAAGTCCCTGTGGGATCCTCAGCGGCCCTGGAGTCGCCCGCGGCGGCGGGGATGACGTCAGCCTGGGGTCAGACGGCGGCGTTGTAGAACTGCTCGCTGCTCTTTTGCTCCACCAGGGCCTGCTCGATGGCCGCCTGGTGCACTTCGTCGGCGTGCTCTTCACGCGCTTCGGGCTGGATCCCCAGGCGGGCGAACAGCTGCATGTCCTTGTCGGCCTGCGGGTTGGCGGTGGTCAGCAGTTTTTCGCCGTAGAAGATCGAGTTGGCGCCGGCGAAGAACGCCAGGGCCTGCATCTGCTCGTTCATCGCCTCACGACCGGCGGACAGCCGCACATGGGACTGGGGCATGAGGATCCGCGCCACGGCCAGCATGCGAATGAAGTCGAACGGGTCCACCTCTTCGGCATTCTCCAGCGGCGTACCGGCCACCTTCACCAGCATGTTGATCGGCACCGACTCCGGGTGCTCCGGCAGGTTGGCCAGCTGGATCAGCAGGCCGGCGCGATCGTCCAGGGACTCGCCCATGCCCAGGATGCCGCCGGAGCAGATCTTCATCCCGGCATCGCGCACATAGGCCAGGGTCTGCAGGCGCTCGCTGTAGGTGCGGGTGGTGATGATGTTGCCGTAGAACTCCGGCGAGGTATCGAGGTTGTGGTTGTAATAGTCCAGGCCGGCCTGGGCCAGGGCCTCGGTCTGCTCCTGGTCGAGGCGGCCCAGGGTCATGCAGGTCTCCAGGCCCATGGCCTTGACCCCTTTGACCATCTCCAGCACGTAGGGCATGTCCTTGGCGGACGGGTGCTTCCAGGCCGCGCCCATGCAAAAGCGCGTGGAGCCGATGGCCTTGGCCCGGGCGGCCTCTTCCAGGACCTTCTGCACTTCCAGGAGCTTTTCCTTTTCCAGGCCGGTGTTGTAGTGACCGGACTGCGGACAATATTTGCAATCTTCCGGGCAGGCGCCGGTCTTGATCGACAGCAAGGTGGAAACCTGGACCCGATTGGCGTCGAAATGCGCGCGATGCACCGTCTGCGCCTGGAACAACAGGTCGTTGAACGGCTGGGTAAACAGGGCTTTGACTTCAGCCAAAGTCCAGTCATGACGCAGGGTGGCGGTGGTGCTGGCGCTCATGGGCGGTTCCTTGATTATGCTTGGCAGGCGGTGCGGGACAGGGAAAGTCCACAGCCGCAACACGGATGTTCGGCATATTTAAGGAAGCCGCCATGAGCTGTCAACCAGAACGAAAAACACAGGTTTACATCTGGCTAAAAAACAAACAAACCTGTTTGCTCTGCGACGAACCCAGCGATTCGTCCCAGGGGCTGTGCGCGCCTTGCCTGGACGAACTGCCCTGGCTCGGCAACCAATGCCCCATTTGCGCCCTGCCGCTGCCGGCTGCCGCCCCGGCTTGCGGTCAATGCCTGCAACGGCCGCCGGCATTCGCACGGGTCATAGCACCCTGGCGCTACGAGTTCCCGGTGGACAGCCTGATCAGCCGTTTCAAGCACCATCAGAAGTGGCCTTTTGGTCGGCTGATGGCTGAACTTCTCCTGCAGTTCCTGCTTTATCGCTTCGATGAAGACCTACCCGGCCCGGACGCCCTGGTGCCGGTGCCTTTATCCCGTCGGCGCCTGCGCCAGCGGGGTTTCAACCAGGCCGGGATGCTCGCCCACTGGCTTGGACACCACCTGAAGCTGCCGGTGGAAACACAGTGGCTGCTGCGCACCCTGGATACTCCCGCGCAACAAGGGCTGGATGCCCGGGCCCGGCAACGCAACCTGCGCGGCGCCTTCAGCCTGGCACCCAATGCCCGGATCGCCGGCCGCCACTTGGCGCTGGTGGACGACGTGCTGACCACAGGTGCCACCGCCCAAGCCCTGGCCCGGTTGCTGCTCGATGCCGGAGCCCGGCGGGTGGATGTCTACTGCCTGGCCCGCACTCCCAGGCCCGAGGCCTGACTTGACTCTCGCGGCTCAAGCCGCAAACTTCCCGTCCATCCTCCCGTGCTCGAAGCGCTCCCGCCATGTCCCTGCCCACCTTGTTGACCCAGCACATCGTCCGCCGCCCCCAACGCATCGCGCTGCTGCAACACATCGCCGAACAGGGTTCCATCACCCGTGCGGCGAAAAGCGCCGGGCTGAGCTACAAGGCGGCCTGGGACGCCATCGACGAGCTGAACAACCTGGCCCAGAACCCATTGGTGGAACGCAGCGTCGGCGGCAAGGGCGGCGGCGGCGCCAGGCTGTCCGCCGAGGGCGAGCGGGTCTTGCGTCTCTACCAGCGCCTGCAGGAGTTGCAGGCCCAGGTGCTGGCGGCCGCCGAGGAAGCCAGCGATCTCGACTTGCTGGGACGCCTGATGCTGCGCACCAGCGCACGCAACCAATTGCACGGCAAGGTCCACGGGATCGAACCCCAGGGCTGCAACGACCTGGTCAGCCTGGAACTGCCCGAAGGGGTGCGGCTCACGGCCCGGATCACCCACGACAGCACCCAGCGCCTGGAGCTGGCCCCCGGCACCCAGGTGGTGGCGTTGATCAAGGCGGGCTGGCTGGATGTGCAGGCCGTCGGGGCCCCGGTAACAACTGGACACAATTACCTGGGCGGCATCATCGAGCGAATCCTCGATGCCGAGGATGGCCCCTGCGAAGTCCGCATCGTCCTGCCCAATGGCCAGGTCCTCTGCGCCCTGGCCGAACCGCTGCTGTTGAAAACCCTGGACCTGGCGCAGGAGCGGCCGATCCAGGTGCAGTTCTCGCCGTCCCACGTGCTGCTGGGCACCCCGCTCTGACCCTGGCCCCCAGCTCCCGTACGCCCTGATTCAGGGGCTCGGCACTGCAACGAATTCGTCATCGGTGCTCATTAAGGTGGCTGCAAAAACCCGCAGGGAGCCTGATATGAGCCTGTTAGAAGAAGACCAACCCACCGACCTGGAACAGATCGTCGGCCTCAGCCGCCGCGGCTTCATCGGTGCCGGCGCCCTGTGCGGCGCGGCCCTGTTCCTGGGCGGCAACCTGCTGAGCCGCAGCGCCCTGGCCGCAGGAGTCAGCGCCGGCAACGGCCAGCTGCTGGGCTTTGCCAGCATCCCCAGCGCCACTAGCGACACCATCACCCTGCCACCGGGCTACACGTCCTCGGTGCTGATCAGCTGGGGCCAGCCGCTGCACAAGAACGGCCCGGCCTTCGACCCCAGCGGCAACGGCACCGCCCTGGCCCAGGAAGCGCAATTTGGCGACAACAACGACGGCATGAGCCTGTTCGCCTTCCCGGATGACCGGCATCGGGCGCTGATGGCGATCAACAACGAGTACACCAACTATCGCTACCTCTATCCCCACGGCGGCCTGCCGCAGTCGGCCGAGGACGTGCGCAAGGCCCAGGCCAGCGAAGGCGTGTCGGTGATCGAGGTGCAACGCAAGAACGGCCAGTGGCAGTTCGTCCAGGGCTCGCGCTACAACCGGCGCATCCACGGCAACACGCCGATCCGCCTCAGCGGCCCGGCCGCCGGCCACGCGCTGCTCAAGACCAGCGCCGACCCCAAGGGCAAGAAAGTCCTCGGCACCTTCCAGAACTGCGCCAACGGCAAGACCCCGTGGGGCACCTACCTGACCTGCGAAGAGAACTTCACCGACTGCTTCGGCAGCAGCAACGCCGAGCACAAGTTCGACGCCGCCCAGAAGCGCTACGGCGCCTCGGTGGCCAGCCGCGACATCAACTGGCACCAGCACGACCCGCGCTTCGACCTGGCCAAGAACCCCAACGAACTCAACCGCCACGGCTGGGTGGTGGAGATCGACCCTTTCGATCCGCAATCGACCCCGATCAAGCGCACCGCCCTGGGCCGCTTCAAGCATGAGAACGCCGCCCTGGCGCAAACCCGCGATGGCCGCGCAGTGGTCTACATGGGCGACGACGAACGCGGTGAGTTCATCTACAAGTTCATCAGCCGCGACCGCATCAACCACCGTAACCCCAAGGCCAACCGTGACCTGCTGGACCACGGCACGCTGTATGTGGCGCGTTTCGACGCCGGTGACGGCAACCCGGACCGGCCCAAGGGCCAGGGCCAGTGGATCGAGCTGACCCACGGCAAGAACGGCATCGACGCCAGCAGCGGCTTCGCCGACCAGGCCCAGGTGCTGATCCACGCCCGCCTGGCCGCCAGCGTGGTCCAGGCCACGCGCATGGACCGTCCGGAATGGATCGTGGTCAGCCCCAAGGATGGCCAGGTGTATTGCACCCTGACCAACAACTCCAAGCGCGGTGAGGACGGCATGCCGGTGGGCGGTCCCAACCCGCGGGAGAAAAACGTCTACGGGCAGATCCTGCGCTGGCGCACCGGTGGCGACGACCATGGCTCGCTGGACTTTTCCTGGGACCTGTTCGTGGTCGCCGGCAACCCTGGCGTGCACGCCGGCAAGCCCAAGGGCGGCTCCGCCAACATCACCCCGCAAAACATGTTCAACAGCCCCGATGGCCTGGGCTTCGACAAGGCCGGGCGCCTGTGGATCCTCACCGACGGTGACTACAGCAACAGCGGCGACTTCGCCGGCATGGGCAACAACCAGATGCTCTGCGCCGATCCCGACAGCGGCGAGATCCGCCGCTTCATGGTCGGGCCGGTGGGCTGCGAAGTCACCGGGATCGCCTTCGCCCCGGACTACAAGACGCTGTTCGTGGGCATCCAGCACCCGGGGGAAAACGGCGGCTCGACCTTCCCCGAGCACTTGCCCAACGGTAAGCCGCGCTCCTCGGTGATGGCCATTACCCGGGAGGACGGCGGCATCATCGGCGCCTGATCCAACCCCGTGCCGAACCCGCGCCTGCCCCTGGCCAAGGCAGGCGCCACAGCGCCCTCCACCGGCCTGCCCGTCTGCGTTACCATGCTGGGCCGGACGCGGCAGCCTGCTGCGCGCAGGAGTAAGCATGTCGCACCCGTTTGATACCCTCACCCCCGACCTGGTCCTGGACGCCGTGGAAAGCATCGGCTTTCTCAGCGACGCCCGGGTCCTGGCCCTCAACAGCTACGAGAACCGCGTCTACCAGGTCGGCATCGACCAGGCCGAGCCGCTGGTGGCCAAGTTCTACCGTCCCCAGCGCTGGAGCGACGAGGCGATCCTCGAAGAACACAGCTTCACCTTCGAGCTGGCCGAATGCGAAGTGCCGGTGGTGGCGCCGATCGTCCACGAAGGCCGCAGCCTGTTCGAGCATGCGGGGTTTCGTTTCGCCCTGTTCCCACGGCGGGGTGGCCGCGCCCCGGAACCGGGCAACCTCGACCAGCTCTATCGCCTCGGGCAACTGTTGGGCCGCCTGCATGCCGTCGGCGCCAGCCGGCCGTTCAGCCAGCGCGAGGCCCTGGGGGTGCAGAACTTCGGCCACGACTCCCTGGCGACCCTGCTCCAGGGCAACTTCATTCCCAAGAGCCTGCTGCCGGCCTACGAGTCCGTCGCCCGTGACTTGCTCAAGCGTGTGGAAACCCTCTACCAGGCCAACCCACACCAGAACATCCGCCTGCATGGCGACTGCCACCCGGGCAACCTGATGTGCCGCGACGAGGTGTTCCATATCGTCGACCTCGACGACTGTCGCATGGGCCCTGCGGTGCAGGACCTGTGGATGATGCTCGCGGGCGACCGCCAGGAACGCCTCGGCCAATTATCCGAACTCATGGACGGCTACAGCGAATTCCATGACTTCAATCCACGGGAACTGGCGCTGGTCGAACCGCTGCGGGCCCTGCGCCTGATGCACTACAGCGCCTGGCTGGCGCGGCGCTGGGACGACCCGGCGTTCCCTCGCAGCTTCTCCTGGTTCGGCAGCGAACGTTACTGGGGCGACCAGGTGCTGGCCTTGCGCGAACAACTGGCGGCGCTCGACGAGGAACCGCTGCGGCTGTTCTGAAGGACGCGATGGCCACGGCACGGGCGCGGGAAAAGTCAGGACAGGTCTAGACATTTGTCCTTACAATCGCGCCTTTGTTAGTTGCCTAGCAAGGATTCTCCATGCAAGCCGCCAACCTGCGTCGCGGGTACATACTGGGCCTGACCGCCTACATCATCTGGGGCCTGTTTCCGCTCTATTTCAAAGCCATCGCCAGCGTGCCCGCCGTGGAAATCATCGTCCACCGGGTGCTCTGGTCAGCGCTGTTCGGCGGCCTGCTGCTGATGGTCTGGAAGCATCCCGGCTGGTGGCGCGAACTGCGGGACAATCCCCGGCGCCTGGCGATCCTGGCCCTGAGCGGCACCCTGATCGCCGCCAACTGGCTGACCTACGTCTGGTCGGTGAACAACGGGCGCATGGTCGAAGCTAGCCTCGGCTACTACATCAACCCCTTGATCAACGTGCTGCTGGGCATGTTGATCCTCGGTGAGCGCCTGCGCCGCCTGCAATGGCTGGCGGTGTTGCTGGCGGCGGTCGGGGTGGCGCAGCAGGTATGGCAGCTGGGCAGCCTGCCCTGGGTCTCGCTGGCCCTGGCGCTGAGCTTCGGTTTCTACGGCCTGATTCGCAAACAGGCGCCGGTCAAGGCCCTGCCCGGACTGGTGGTGGAGACCTGGATGCTGGTGCCCATCGCCCTGGCCTGGCTGCTGTTGCACCCCGATGCCAGCAGCGCCCATGCCGCGTTCTGGGCCAGCTCCCAGGCCTGGTGGCTGGTGGCGGCCGGCCCGGTGACCCTGATCCCGCTGGTGTGCTTCAACGCCGCGGCCCGGAACCTGCCCTACACCACCCTGGGTTTCCTGCAGTACCTGGCCCCGACCCTGGTGCTGCTGCAGGCGGTACTGCTGTTCGGCGAGCAACTGTCCCCCAGCACCCTGGTAGCCTTCATGTTCATCTGGGCGGGCCTGGCGGTGTACAGCGTCGATGCCTGGCTGAGCCTGCGCGGACGCAGCTGATCAATAAATAATCAATCATCTGCAGGCCACGTCCCCTGTGGCCTGCGGCGGTTCTTCCCAAGCTTATCCACAGGCTGGTCCCCGCCGTTTGTGCACAAGCCCTTGAAATTGCCGGTTTTTTGATCAATTCACGCAAAGCCGCGACGCCACTGGGCCAGCGCCCCCTCTCTACAGGTTATCCACAGGCGCATGCACGTTTTATCGGGATAACCCGGCTCACTGCCGTCAGCTTTCGCTACGCAGCACCAGCTCCACCATCAGGTCGTCGGCCAGGCTCTCCAGGCGCGCCTGCAGGACTTCCAGCGACAGGGTCAGGGGCACCGCCAGGATGGCCTCGGCGTGGAACAGCGGCTCGCTGCTCATGGGCGCCGGCCGCACCTCGGTCACCAACCGCTCCAGGTTGACCCCCTGCTCCGCCAGCAGGCGGGTGATATCCCGGACAATCCCCGGGCGGTCGTTGCCCACCAACTCCATGGCGATGGGTTTCCAGGTGCATGATTGCTCGATGCCGCTTTCGGCGATCAGCACGCGGATGCCTTGGGCCGAGAGCCCCTGCAAGGCGTCCACCAGCTCATCGTAGGCTTCGGCCGGCACCGCCACCCGGAGGATTCCGGCGAATTGCCCGGCCATCCTCGACAGACGGCTTTCCAGCCAGTTGCCACCGTGGGCGGCGATGCACTGGGCAATGCGTTCGACCTGGCCGGCCTTGTCCGCAGCGAATACCGTGAGAACCAGATGGTCCATGGCGCAGCCCTCTTTTTGGGGGTGGAAGAGCAATTATAGGCAGGCTTGCAGGCCGCACCCGGCGCCTCCGGTCGAGGCCCGAAAAAGGGGTCGGTAGACTAGGAGTACAAATCGTGTACAACTTTTTGTATTTATGTGGAACAATCCTTCGGTTTTTTGCGAACACCCAGCTTTCCAGCGTGACCGCATTGCACTGGCGAGTCGCGAAACGACGTATTTAGTCTAATTTTCACAACCGCAATTCATCATGTAGTATGCCGCAGCGCGCACTACATAATGTTGGAACGATGTCTGCCAAGGCTTGATCACAACCCCCGCGATCCCCGTCAGCAAGGCTCCGCCGTTGATTGGAAGCACCCAGCCGCCAGCGATGGCATGTACTGGTGAACAGGGTTGTGTTTTAAATGGCCGCCGGCTTCATTGTTAATTTGAAGAGCTGAAAAGCGAAATAGCTGAGCAGAGTGAGGCAAGCAATGACTGAACACGTTCAAGTCGGTGGCCTGCAGGTCGCCAGAGTCCTGTTCGACTTCGTGAACAACGAAGCCATTCCCGGTACCGGCCTCACCGCCGACGCATTCTGGGCAGGTGCCGACAAGGTCATCCACGACCTGGCGCCCAAGAACAAAGCCCTACTCGCCAAACGCGATGATTTCCAGGCACGGATCGATGCCTGGCACCAGTCCCGTGCCGGCCAGGCCCATGACGCCGTAGCCTACAAAGCCTTCCTGCAAGACATCGGCTACCTGCTGCCGGAAGCGGCGGACTTCCAGGCCACCACCCAGAACGTCGATGAAGAAATCGCCCGCATGGCCGGCCCGCAGCTGGTGGTGCCGGTGATGAACGCCCGCTTCGCCCTCAACGCCTCCAACGCCCGCTGGGGCTCGCTGTACGACGCGCTGTACGGCACCGACGCCATCAGCGAAGCCGATGGCGCGCAAAAGGGCACAGGCTACAACAAGGTCCGCGGCGACAAGGTCATCGCCTTCGCCCGCGCCTTCCTCGACGAATCCGCGCCCCTGGCCGCCGGCTCCCACGTCGACTCGGTGAACTACAAGATCGCCGGTGGCAAGCTGGTGGTGACCCTCAAGGGCGGCAGCAACAGCGGCCTGCGCGACGACGCCCAGCTGGTCGGCTACCAGGGCGATGCCGCGGCCCCGACCGCGATCCTGCTCAAGCACAACGGCCTGCACTTCGAGATCCAGATCGACGCCGCAAGCCCCGTCGGCCAGACCGACGCCGCCGGAGTCAAGGACCTGCTGATGGAAGCGGCCCTGACCACCATCATGGACTGCGAAGATTCGGTCGCCGCGGTGGATGCCGACGACAAGGTAGTGATCTACCGCAACTGGCTGGGCCTGATGAAAGGCGACCTGGCCGAGGAAGTGGCCAAGGGCGGCAAGACCTTCACCCGCACCATGAACGCCGACCGCGAATACACCGGCGTCGACGGTTCGTCGCTGAAGCTGCATGGCCGCTCGCTGCTGTTCGTGCGTAACGTCGGCCACCTGATGACCATCGACGCGATCCTCGACCAGCACGGCAACGAAGTGCCGGAGGGCATCCTCGACGGCCTGGTCACCAGCCTGGCGGCGATCCACAACCTCAACGGCAACACCTCGCGCAAGAACAGCCGCACCGGCTCGGTGTACATCGTCAAGCCGAAGATGCACGGCCCCGAAGAAGCCGCCTTCACCAATGAACTGTTCGGCCGCATCGAAGACGTCCTGGCCCTGCCGCGCAATACCCTGAAGGTCGGGATCATGGACGAGGAGCGCCGTACCACGGTCAACCTCAAGGCCTGCATCAAGGCGGCCAGCGAGCGCGTGGTGTTCATCAACACCGGCTTCCTCGACCGTACCGGCGACGAGATCCACACCTCCATGGAAGCCGGCGCCATGGTGCGCAAGGCCGACATGAAGGCCGAAAAGTGGATCGGCGCCTACGAGAACTGGAACGTCGACATCGGCCTGTCCACCGGCCTGCAAGGCCGTGCACAGATCGGCAAGGGCATGTGGGCCATGCCCGACCTGATGGCCGCCATGCTCGAACAGAAGATCGCCCACCCGCTGGCCGGCGCCAACACCGCCTGGGTGCCATCGCCGACCGCCGCCGCGCTGCACGCGCTGCACTACCACAAGGTCGACGTGTTCGCCCGCCAGGCCGAGCTGGCCAAGCGCGCCCGCGCTTCGGTGGACGACATCCTGAGCATTCCCCTGGCTCCCGACACCAACTGGACCGCGGAACAGATCAAGAACGAACTGGACAACAACGCCCAGGGCATCCTTGGTTACGTGGTGCGCTGGATCGACCAGGGCGTGGGCTGCTCCAAGGTGCCGGACATCAACGATGTCGGCCTGATGGAAGACCGCGCCACCCTGCGCATCTCCAGCCAGCACATCGCCAACTGGCTGCGCCACGGCGTGGTGACCCGCGAACAGGTGATCGAAAGCCTCAAGCGCATGGCCCCGGTGGTCGACCGGCAGAACGCCGCCGATCCGCTGTACCGTCCACTGGCACCGAACTTCGACAGCAACATCGCCTTCCAGGCCGCCCTGGAACTGGTGATCGAAGGCACCAAGCAGCCAAACGGCTATACCGAGCCGGTCCTGCATCGTCGCCGTCGTGAGTTCAAGGCCAAGAACGGCCTGTAACAACGCAGCGCCAGCGGTAAAGCAAAGCCCCGGTCCATGACCGGGGCTTTTTCATGCCTGCTCGCGGTGCCGGTGGCGCTACAACTCCACGCCCAGCTCATGCTTGACCAGCGCCAGCAGCTTGCTGGTATCGATGGGCTTGAGCAGGAAGTCCACCACGCTCAGGTGCATGGCGGCGATGGCGTCGCGCACATCGGCGTCGCCGGAAATGATGATGATCGGCAGGGCCGCCCGTTCCGATTCGCGCACCTGGCGAATCAGGTCCAGGCCACTACAGGGCGCCATGCGCAGGTCGGTGATCAGCAAGCCGATGGATTTGTTCGACTCGAGCATCTCCAACGCCGCCTTGCCACTGGCCGCGGTCATGCAGCGAATGCCATCGAGACCGAGTATTTCCGAAAGCAGCTCGCGGGCATCCTTGTCGTCATCGGCAATCAGCACCCGCTGCGGCGGCAGGTCGGGTTCCAGCATGACGGCACTCAGCGCCTCGCGCTCGGCATCGCTCAAGATATCGTGGTCGGACATACAGTTCTCTACAGGATCGAATCACCTAGCACAGTGGTCAGACATCGCCAGGCAGGCCTCCAATGTGCACTTCGTCGGAAAAATTTCCAAGCATCTTGATCAGAGCTTTTTTGCATCGATCGCCAGCGGCTCAAAGCCAAATATCCGGCCCCCGTGAACGCTGACCGCCACCACCTGCAACACACCCGCGCCAGACGCCCGCGCGGCATGTCGCACCTAGACTTACGTCCAATGGGCGCTGGCGGGCACCTGGGCCGACTATTACCGGAATCCGAACACAACAAATCCAAGAAGATTGCGGTAATCGTCATGAGTAAAACGGACGCCTTCACCCAGGCCGGGAAGACCGCGGTACTGCAGAACATCCAGGGCACGGTGCAGTTCCTGCAACGTTTCCCGCCCTTCAACCAGATGGAAAACCTGCACCTGGCCTACCTGGTGGAACAATGCCAGCTGCGCTTCTACGGCCCCGGCGACAGCATCATCAAGCCGGCCGACGGCCCGGTGGAGCACTTCTATATCGTCAAGCAGGGCCGGGTGGTGGGCGAACGTACCCACGCCGCCAAGGGCAGCACCGAGACCACCTTCGAGATCACCACCGGCGAATGCTTTCCCCTGGCCGCGCTGCTGGGCGAGCGAGCCACCCGCACCGAACACCGGGCCGCCGAAGACACCTTCTGCCTGCAACTGAACAAGGGCGCCTTCATCAAGCTGTTCGCCCTGTCGGCGGAGTTCCGCGATTTCGCCCTGCGTGGGGTCAGCAGCCTGCTCGACCAGGTCAACCAGCAGGTCAAGCGCAAGGCGGTGGAAACCCTCGGCACCCAATACTCGCTGAACACCCACCTCGGCGAATTGGCCATGCGCCATCCCGTGACCTGCTCGCCGGCCACGCCGCTGCGCGAAGCCGTGGCGCAGATGCATGAACAGCAGGTGGGCAGCATCGTGGTGGTGGACGAGCACAAGGCGCCCCTGGGGATCTTCACCCTGCGCGACCTGCGCCAGGTGGTGGCCGACGGCAGCCAGGACCTTGACCACCCCATCGAACGCCACATGACCCAGGCGCCGTTCTTCCTCAGCCCGGACCACAGCGCCTTCGACGCGGCCATCGCCATGACCGAGCGCCACATCGCCCACGTCTGCCTGGTCAAGGAACAGCGCCTGTGCGGCGTGGTGTCCGAGCGCGACCTGTTCTCCCTGCAACGGGTCGACCTGGTGCACCTGGCGCGGACCATCCGCAATGCGCCACGGGTGGAGCACCTGGTGGCCCTGCGCGGCGAGATCGGCCAACTGGTGGAACGCATGCTGGCCCACGGCGCCTCGTCGACCCAGATCACCCACATCATCACCCTGCTCAACGACCACACCGTGTGCCGGGTGATCGAGCTGACCCTGGCCGACAAGGGCGACCCGGGCGTGCCCTTCAGCTGGCTGTGCTTCGGCAGCGAAGGCCGGCGCGAACAGACCCTGCACACCGACCAGGACAACGGCATCCTGTTCGAGGCCCGGGACGCGGCCCACGCCGCCGAGATCCGCGGCAAGCTGCTGCCTATCGCCCAGCAGGTCAACCACAGCCTGGCCCAGTGCGGCTTCACCCTGTGCAAGGGCAACATCATGGCCGGCAACCCCGAGCTGTGCCTGTCCCGTGCCGAGTGGGCCCGGCGCTTCGCGGCGTTCATCCGCGAGGCGACCCCGGAGAACCTGCTGGGCTCGAGCATCTATTTCGACCTGCGGGTGGTCTGGGGCGACGAGCAAGGCGCCGAACACCTGCGTCGCGGGATCCTCGACCAAGTGGCCGACAATCGCCTGTTCCAGCGCATGCTGGCGGAGAACGCCCTGCGCCAGCGGCCACCGGTGGGGCGCTTTCGCGAATTCGTGCTGGCCAAAAAGAACGGCGAGAAAGCCACCCTCGACCTCAAGGTCCAGGGCCTCACGCCCTTCGTCGACGGCGCCCGGCTGCTGGCCCTGGCCAACGGCATCGGCGCCATCAACACCCTGGAGCGTTTGCGCCAGCTGGTGTCCAGGCAAGTCATCGAGCCACTGGATGGCGCCGCCTATGAAGAGGCCTACCACTTCATCCAGCAGACCCGCATGCAACAGCACCAGCGCCAGACCCGGGACAACCAGCCCTACTCCAACCGACTAGATCCCGACAGCCTCAACCACTTGGACCGGCGCATCCTGCGTGAATCCCTGCGCCAGGCCCAGCGCCTGCAAAGCAGCCTGGCCCTGCGGTACCAGCTATGAGCCTGTTCAGCTGGTTCCGCCCCGCCGCCAGCGCCTTGAGCAGCGCACAGCAACTGCGCCGCGAGCGCCTGCCAGCCTTCGCGCCACTGGGCGACGGCAGCCTGCGCGAACAGCGCTGGGTGGTGGTGGACGTGGAGACCAGCGGCCTGAACCTCAATCGCGACCAGGTCCTGTCCATTGGCGCCGTGGCGATCGAGGACGGCGCCATCGACTTCCGCCAGCAATTCGAGCGCACCTTGCAGCGCGAGGGCCACAAGCTCAGCCCCAGCGTGCTGATCCATGGCCTGGGCCCCAGCGCCATCGCGGCCGGCAGCGATCCGGTCGAGGCCCTGCTGGATTTCATGGAGTTCGTCGGCGACAGCCCGCTACTGGCGTTCCATGCACCCTTCGACCAGCACATGCTCGGCCGAGCACTGAAGGACAGCCTGGGCTACCGCCTGCAGCACGACTTTCTCGACGTGGCGGACATGGCGCCCCTGCTGTGCCCCGAATTCCATATCCGCGACGCCGGCCTGGATGACTGGATCAACGGCTTCAAGCTCCAGGTGGTGGAGCGTCACCACGCAGCGGCCGACGCCCTGGCCACCGCCGAGTTGGCGCTGATCCTGTTTCACCGCGCACGCCAGCAACAGATCCACAGTCCCTTGAACCTGCAACAACGCCTGGGCCAGTGGAAACGCCGCCGGCAGGCTCCCTCCTTCTGATCCACCGCACTGTGGCGAGGGAGCAGGCTCCCGCTCGGTCGCGCAGCGGTCGTAGCACCTGAGTCCCGGGGCTAGCTGGCACAACGCCTTGGGCGTGCTTGCGCCCTCGCTACAACGGGGTCCTTATCTTGGGCACCCGCCATCCTCAGCGACAAGACAGCCGACCAGCGTGAATTGCGCCACTGTTTCGCCTCTGTCACAATCGCGAATCATTCTCGTTATTTTAAACTTCTCCCTGAGTGGTTCCCGTTGTCGTCAGTCCCAAGCCCCCGCAATGAGCTGGTTGGTGAGCTGTACCGCGACCACCGTGGCTGGCTGCTGGCCTGGCTGCGACGCAACGTGGCCTGCGCCCAGCGCGCCGAAGACCTGAGCCAGGACACCTTCGTGCGCCTGCTGGGCCGCGAAGAACTCAAGGCCCCCCGCGAGCCCCGGGCCTTCCTGGTGGCTGTGGCCAAGGGCCTGCTGTTCGATCATTTCCGCCGCGCCGCCCTGGAACAGGCCTATCTCAACGAGCTGTGGCTGATCCCCGAGGCCGAACAGCCCTCGCCGGAAGAACAGCAAGTGATCCTCGAAGACCTCAAGGCTATCGACCGTCTGCTCGACAAGCTGTCGAGCAAGGCCCGCGCGGCCTTTCTCTACAGCCGCCTCGATGGCCTGGGCCACGCCGAGATCGCCACCCGTCTCGGGGTCTCGGTGCCCCGGGTCCGCCAGTATCTGGCCCAGGGCATCCGCCAATGCTACATCGCCCTCTACGGAGAGCCGACATGACCCCCATCAGTTCCAAGCCGGTATCCGCCCGGGTGCTGGACGCCGCCATCGCCTGGCAGCTGTCGCTGGCCGGCGGCGGCAGTGCCCTGGAGCACGAAGAGTTCGCCAAATGGCATGCCGCCCATGAAGAACACGCCCGCGCCTGGCGCCAACTGGGCATGCTCGATCAACGTTTCAGCCTGGCTCCCGGCCCAGCGCGCAATGCCCTGGTGCAATCGCGCGAAGGCCTGCGCCGGCGCGTGCGCCAGCTGGGTCGCGGGATCGCCAGCGTGGTGCTGGTGGGAGGACTGGCGCTGTTCCTCGAACAGCACTACCTGCCGCTGGACTACTGGCTGGCCGACCAGCGCACCGGTACCGGCGAGCAGCTCATGCTGCGCCTGTCCGACGGCACCCTGGTCAACCTCAATACCCACAGCGCGCTGGACGTGCGCTTCGACGACAAGCAACGGCGCATCATCCTGCAGGAAGGCGAGGTCCTGATCGAAACCGGGCACGGCGACAGTCGCCCGTTCATCGTCGAAACCCGCGACGGCCGGCTTCGGGCCCTGGGCACCCGGTTCCTGGTCAAGCGCGAAGACCGGGGCACGCGCCTGGGCGTGCTGCAATCGGCGGTGGCGGCACGGCCCCAGGAAGGCCAGGACGAAGAAGTGTTCAAGGAAGGCCAGCAGGTGCTGATGCAGCGCGATGGCCTGCAAGCGCCACAGGCCCTGGCCCAGGGCGCCGATGCCTGGAGCCGGGGCATGCTGGTGGTGGACAACGTCCGCCTGGACGACCTGATCCAGGAGCTGGGTCGCTATCGCCACGGCTACCTGGGCGTCGCCCCCGAAGTGGCCGACCTGCGCATCACCGGCAGCTTCCCGCTGCACGACACCGACCTGGCGCTCGACGCCCTGCTGCCGACCCTGCCGGTGCAGATCGAGCGGCGCACCGCCTGGTGGATCAACGTCGTCGCCAAGGCCGATCCCAAGCGTTGAAGTCCTCCTCCCCGCCGGCTCCGACCTGTCCTGGAGCCGGCGGGCGACTGCCCTTCTTTCGCAAATCTAAATTATTTTCAATTCGCCCTATCACTTTTCGAATCTCGTCCGGCTCATAGGCAATTGCGAAACATTTCCATCCAGGAGCCGCCGTATGTCCCGCCCCCTAGACACCCTGTTGCGCCCCAGCCTGCTGGCCATTGCCATTGCCCTGAGCGCCCCCCTGGCCAGCCCGTTGCTGATGGCGACCGAGCAGTCCTCCAGCGTGCGCGCCTACAACCTGCCGGCGGCGCCCCTGGCCAGCACCCTGAACCAGATCGCCAGCCAGGCCGGCCTGGCCCTGAGCCTGAATCCGTCCCTGGCCGCCGGCAAGACCTCGGCCCCGGTCCAGGGCCAGTTCGACGCCGCCGGCGCCCTGCGCGAAGCCCTGCGCGGCACCGGCCTGCAGCTGGAACACAGCAGCGCCGGGACCTACAGCCTGGTGGCCGCACCGGACGGCGTCGTGGCCCTGCCGGAAACCAATATCAGTGGCCAGCAGGCCTATGAAAGTGCCTGGGGGCCGGTGGAAGGCTACGTCGCCACCCGTACCGCTGCCGGCACCAAGACCGACACCTCGCTGGTGGAAGCGCCGCGCTCGATTTCCGTCGCCACCCGCCAGCAGATGACCGACCGCGCCGTGCAGAACCTCGATGACGCCGTGCGCTACATGCCCGGCATCGTCTCCGCCAGCTACGGCAGTGACACCCGTTACGACTGGATGCTGGTACGCGGCTTCGAACCCACCCAGTTCCTCGACGGCCTGCCACTGCCACGGGGCGTGTACGCCAACCCGAAAGCCGAAACCTGGAACCTCGACCGCCTGGCCTTGCTGCGCGGCCCGGCATCCTCGGTCTACGGCCAGACGCCTCCGGGCGGCTTGCTGGACATGGTCAGCCGGCGCCCTAGTGCCGAAGCCAGCCACTCCATCCAACTGCAATACGGCAGCGACAACTATCGCCAGCTCAACTTCGCCAGCACCGGCAAGATCGATGACGAAGGCCGGTTCCTATATGGACTCAGTGGTGTAGTCCGCGATGCCGGGACCCAGGTCGACCACATCGATAACAAGCGCTACAACATCGCTCCCAGCCTGACCTGGAACATCGACACCGATACCAAGCTGACCCTGCTGTCGCAGTTCACCCGCGACGATACCGGCGCCACCAGCCAGTTCATGCCGATCCAGGGCACCAAGATCAAGTCACCACTGGGCAAGGTCTCCCACCACAAGAACCTGGGCGATCCGGACTACGAGTTCTACGACCGAACCTACTACGCCTTGGGCTACGCCTTTGAACATCGCGTCAACGATGTCTGGCAGTTCCGCCAGAACCTGCGCTACACCAAGTCGGAGCTGTCCTTCCAGCAACTGACCGTGGGTTCCTACGCCTACTCGCCAGCCGACGCGGCGGGCAACATCAGCCGGACCTCGACCAACGTCAACGAGGACATCGGCCAATTCGCCGTGGATAACAACTTCCAGGCCGACTTCACCACCGGCGACATCAGCCATACCGTCCTGCTCGGCCTGGACCACCAGCGCTCCGACACCTCTTATCTGTCGATCTACGGCGACGGCGGCAAAACCAACATTTTCAACCCGATCTACGGCCAGCCGATCGTGCGCCCGGCGCGCTCCGGCGCCTATTACGACTACAACCAGAAAACCGTCCAGACCGGCCTGTACGTGCAGGATCAGATGGCCCTGGACAACTGGCGCCTGAGCCTCGGGGGGCGTGAAGACTGGGTGCACCAGGGCACCACCTACTTCAACAAGAAAGACGTGACCAACACGGATCGCAGCAAGAACTTCAGCGGCAACGCGGCGCTCAGCTATGTATTCGACTCAGGTTTCGTGCCGTATCTGTCCTATGCCGAATCCTTCCAGCCGGCGAGCAATGCCAGCGCCGACCCGCTCGAGTCGTACAAACCTACCGAAGGCAAGCAGTGGGAGCTGGGCATCAAGTATCAGCCGCCAGGCTCGAACACTCTGCTGAGCGCAGCGGTCTACGACCTGACCCAGAAGAATGTCCAGGTAACCAGCATCGGTGCAGGTGGCAAGTCGATCACCAGCCAGACCGGTGAAGTGAAGGTCAAGGGCCTGGAACTGGAGGCGGTCTCCGAGGTGACCGACAACCTCAAGGTCATCGCCGCCTATAGCCTGGCCAAGTCCGAGATACAAAAAGGCCTCTACAAGGGCAACCGCCTGCAACGGATGCCGAACCAGCAAGCCTCGCTGTGGGCCGACTACACCTGGCACGACGGCGTGCTGGATGGCTTCGGTATCGGTGCTGGCGCGCGCTATACCGGCAATACCTACGGCGACCAGGAAAACACCTGGCTGGGCAAGGCCAACGCCTACACCGTGTTCGATGCCTCCGTGCACTACGACCTCGGCCGCCTGGACAAGAGCTTGAAAGGGGCGTCGTTGAAACTCAACGCCACCAACCTGTTCGACAAGGACTACATCTCCACTTGCGATGGGTCGTACTGCTACTTCGGCGATCAGCGCAGCGTGGTCGCCAGCGCCACCTACCAGTGGTAACCCGCTGAGTTAACGACCGGGCCATCCAGCAGGATGGCCTTCGCGTGCCTGAAGGCTAATGAATGAAAAGCACAACCCTCCGCCGCTGGTCCTTCATCCACACCTGGACCAGCCTGATCTGCACGGTGTTCCTGCTGATGCTGGCGCTCACCGGGCTGCCACTGATCTTCCACCACGAGATCGACCACCTGCTGGGCAATGCCCCCGAGTTGCGGGAGATGCCCGCCGACACGCCGCGCCTGGACTTGCAGCAACTGGTCAAGGCCGCCGAGGCCCATCGGCCGGGCGAGGTCCTGCAGTACTTCGGCTGGGACGAAGACGAGCCCAACGGCGTGACCACCATCATGGCCAAGACCGCCGGCACCGACCCCAACCTTTCCTATACCTTCATGCTCGACGCCCGTACCGGCGAGGCACTGGAGACGCCCTCGGCCAATGACGGCCTGATGATGTTCATCCTGCGCCTGCACGTGGACATGCTCGCCGAGTTGCCGGGCAAGTTGCTGCTGGCCTTCATGGGCGTGCTGTTCGTGCTGGCGCTCATCTCCGGCACCGTGCTCTACCTGCCGTTCATGCGTCGCCTGAAGTTCGCCACCGTGCGCCAGGACAAGTCCCGCCGCCTGCGCTGGCTCGACCTGCACAACCTGATCGGCGTGGTGACCCTGACCTGGGCCCTGGTGGTGGGAGTGACGGGGGTGATCAGCGCCTGCGCCGACCTGATCATCGCCGCCTGGCGCAACGACAGCCTCGCGGCGATGGTCGCGCCCTACCGCGATGCGCCGCCGCTGCAAACGCTGGCCCCGGCCAGTCGCCTGCTGGACATCGCCCGGGACGCGGCCCCGGGCATGCAACCGGACTTCATCGCCTTCCCCGGCACACGCTTCTCCAGCGAGCATCACTATGCGGTGTTCCTCAAGGGCGATAGCCACCTGACCTCGCACCTGCTGACCCCGGTGCTGATCGACGCCAGCACCCTGGAGGTCACCGCCGTGGCCGGCCGCCCCTGGTACATGGATGCCATGGGCATGTCGCAACCGCTGCATTTCGGTGACTACGGCGGCATGCCGATGAAGGTGCTGTGGGCCGTGATGGACGTGCTGACCATCGTCGTCCTGGGCAGCGGCCTGTACCTGTGGATCGTCCGCCGTCGAGCCACCCGGCCGTTACCGCAGGTGCGCCCATGAAACGCCGTCAAGCGAGCTCCTGGAAGGTCTTCGCCGCGCCCCTGGCCATCGGCCTGCTCAGCGCCGCCGGGCTGTTCGCGGCATTGCTGGGCGACGGCCTGTGGGACAGCCTGAGCTGGATCGGCCTGGGCCTGCCGGCGCTGATCGCCCTGCGCGGCCTGTTCAAGCGCCAGGGCGCGGCGTGACCCCGGCGGGCGGAAAACCGCGCCACAGGTACATGGACAGCACCAGGCCGACCAGCATCACCGGGATGAACCCGCGGTTTTCCAGCAGCGCCTCGATGGCCACCAGCACGCTGAACAGCGCCAGCCCCAGCAACGGTACATAACTGGCGGCCAGGCCCCAGCGCCAGGGGCGGGTCACCCGGGCCGGGCCGCGCAGGCCCAGCAGGGCACAGCCCAGGGCCGGCAGCGCCAGCGCCGGCAAGGCCCAGTACCAGGCCATGTAGGCGAACGCCATGATCAGCTCCGGCTCGCCTTCGCCCTTGCGGCGAACCTCGTATTGCAGGGCCAGGTACACCGTCAGGGCCCCCAGCAAGGTCAGGGCCAGGCTGATCAGCCCGTGCCGAAGGTAAGAACCGCGCATTCACCACTCCTTGTCCACATCACCTACGCACCTGTAGCCAGTATCAACAGTTGCGCTAAGATCCCCGGGCGAGAGCCTGCGCTCCCCTATCCACGAGGAATATTCATGTCCACCCCCAGCATGACGCTGTTCCACAACCCGGCATCACCCTATGTACGCAAGGTCATGGTGCTGCTGCACGAGACCGGGCAGCTGGATCGAGTCGCCCTGCACGACTGCCAGATGACGCCGATCAAGCCCGATGCCACGCTGAACCAGGACAACCCGCTGGGCAAGATTCCCGCCCTGCGCCTGGCCGACGGCCAGGTGTTGTACGACAGCCGGGTGATCCTCGACTACCTCGACCAGCAGCACGTCGGCCATCCGCTGATCCCCCGCGAGGGTTCGGCCCGCTGGCGGCGCCTGACCCTCGCCGCCCTGGCCGACGGCATCATGGATGCTTCGCTGCTGGTGCGCTACGAGCAGATCCTGCGTACCCCCGACCAACAATCGCAGTCGTGGATCGAAGGTCAAAGCGACAAGATCCATCGCGGCCTCGCGGAACTGGAAGCCGAGGCCATCGCCGAACTGGCCAGCCACTTCGACATCGCCGCCATCAGTGTCGCCTGTGCCCTGGGCTACCTGGACTTCCGCCATCCGAACCTGCAATGGCGCCAGGCCCAGCCCCGGCTCGCCGCCTGGTATGCCGAGGCCAGCGAGCGCGCCTCGATGCTGGCGACCCAACCCCCGGCCTAATCGGTCAACCGGTCCGGCTCGGGGCGCCGCGCAGCGCCTGGCCCGAGCGGCTTTCCGGAACCTGCCGACTGGCGCAGCAGCCACCAGGCATCGGCTGGAAACAATCCGGCAATCCGCAGCGCCAGGTGCTCCCGCTGGCGCTGATCCTCACGCAACCCCAACGACCTACTCACGGATCGCCCCCAGGTCGAAGTGCAGCGGTTGCGTCTCCTTGCGCTGGCCAACGCCGTACCAGTCCAGCTTGCGGGTCAGCACCATGAACACGCCCAACAGGCCGAACAACAGCAACGAGCCCATCAGCAGCGCGTAGTCCTCGGCGCTCAACAAGCCGTAGAGCAGGCCGTACAAGGCAGCCAGGGCGCCCGCGAACATCGCGCCGTGACGCCAACTGCGCAGCACATGGCTGACATAGAAACCGATCAACCCCACGCAGGCCGCGGCCGACACGCCATAGGCCAGCTCGAAGCCCAGGTGCTCGGACAACGACAGCAGCAACAGGTAGAAGAACGCCAGCGCCACGCCCACCAGGGCGTACTGTATCGGGTGCACCGCCAGGCTCTTGAGCACTTCGAAGAGGAAGAAACCGGCGAAGGTCAGGCCGATGAACAACAAGGCGTATTTGATCGCCCGGTCGCTCTTGAGGTACTGGTCCACCGGGTCGATGAAACTCACGCCGAAGCTGCGGCTGTCGAAGCCCTGGCATTGGCTGCCGAATGCGCAACGCTCCATGGCCTGTTCCAGGTTGGTAGAGAAGAACGAGGTCTGCCAGAGGGCCGAGAAACCTTTCTCGGTGACTTCCCGACGCACCGGCAGGTAGTTGCCGATGAAGCTCGGGTGCGGCCAATTGGCCGTCAGCAGGACCTTGCTGGTCTTGCCCACCGGCAGCACCGCCAACTGGCCGGTACCCTGCAAGCGCAGGTCGAAGGCAAAGTCCAGGCGACTGGCCTTTCTCAGGTCCAGGGGCGGCAGCACCACATGCACCCCTTCATCCAGCCAGCTGACGAAAGTGCCCGGGGCAAAGTCCAGGACCTGGCCGTTGAGTTGCAGCTGCAGGGCATTCTCGATCCCACGGATATCGCTGATGCCCACCGCCAAAAATGGCTGGTCGAACTGGTAGTCGGCAAAATCCTCCTTGATCCCGTATTGCTCGGGCACCACGAACTGGCCACTGATGTGGTTGTCGGCATGGAACAGCCGCGCCTCGTAGATACCCCGGGCGCGCAGCTCGGTCTGGACCTTGCCGTCCAGCTCGAACTGCTCCGGCAGGAAGAACAGGCGCCCCTGCTCTTCGCCGACCTCCTGATAGCGCTTCTTGGTCTTCTCGTCGGTCTTCCAGGTGCGCACGGTCTTGCGGTAGTCCACCACCAGCACCGGGCCGCGAAGCTGCTGCTGGGTGCTGGAGCTGCGGGCGATATCCTCGAGCACGCCGTCGCGCAGTTGCTGGCGCTCGCCGATCAGGCCGCTGATCAGCAGCAACGGGATCATCAACAAGATGATCAACAGGGCAATGGCCCCGAGCTTGAAGGACAGATTTCGATTCATGGGGCTCTCCCTGTGTGAATGCAGGAGAGTCTGGGGTGCCACCATGGGGGTTTTATGGAGCCCGTGTGGAGACTCTGTGGAGAATCCCCAAGGCCTTTGTGACGAGGGTGTTCGCTCCCTCGCCTGATCCGCAGGTCAAGGCAGGCGCAAGGTGACCTGGACGCCGCCGGGCACGTTGGCGATCCGCAGCTGGCCGCCATGCAACTGCACCACCTCGTCGACGAAGTTCAGCCCCAGGCCCGTGCTCTTGCGCCCGCTGTCCGGGCGCGGCAGGGAATAAAAACGCTCGCACAGGCGTGGCAGGGCGTAGTCAGGAATCGGCTCGCCTCGGTTGAACAGCTCCAGCTCCACGCCGCCTTCGGTATGCCGGGCAGAGAAGCGCAGCGAGCCCTGGGCCGGGCTGAAGTCCAGGGCATTGGCCAGCAGGTTGCCCAGGGCCTGGCGCAGCAGGAAGGGCTCGCCGGACCAGGCCAGCTCCGCCGGCACCTGTTGCTCCACCTGCAACTGCTTGCCTTCGATACGCCCGTGCTGGCTGTCGAGCAAGTCCTGGACCAGGGGCGCCAGCGGCACCTTGACCCGTTCCTCCAGGCCCTGGCGTTGCTCCACCTGGGCCAGGTTCAGCAGGCGCTCGATCAACTGCTGCATGCGTGCGCTTTCGCTGTCGATATTGCCGACGAAGCGCTGGCGCTGGGCCTGGGGCATGTCTTCCTGGAGCAGTTCCGCCGCGCCGCGGATCGCCGCCAGCGGGCTTTTCAGTTCATGGGTCAGGGTATGCACGTAGCGCTCGACGTAGGCCTTGCCTTCCAGCTGGGTGCGCATGCGCTCCACCGCCGTGGCCAATTGCTCCATCTCGCCGCCGCGATAGTGCGGCAACTCGGCCCGCCGCCCTTCGCTCACCGCCAGCGCATAAGCGGTCATGCGCCGCAGCGCGGCACTCAACCACCACGACAGCAAGGCGCCGAACAACAGGCCCATGGCGATCAGCCCGGCGCCGTACCACACAAGGCGCCGCTCGGTGCGGTCGACATAGGGCTGCAACGAACTGTTGGGCTTGGCCACCGTCACCACGCCGATGATCTGGCCGTTGTCGCGGATCGGCGCGCCCACGTGCATCACCGAAGAATTCGGGTCATCGGCCACCGCCCGTGACGAACGTGCGCCGTACTGCCCGCGCAGGGTCAGGTAGACGTCGTTCCAGCGCGAGTAGTCCTGGCCCACCGCCAGGCCGCTGGAATCCAGGACCACGATGCCCCGGGCATCGGTCACGTAGATCCGGTGGTTGACCTGGTTCTTCGGCAGGCCCCAGATGGTCGCGGCCGGCTGGCGCTCGCCATAGGCCCGCAGCAGTTGCGGCCAGCGGTTCTCGCTGAGGGTGCCGGCCTTGAAGTCGTCGCGCAGGATCTCCGCCAGCAGGTTGGCGGTGTCCACCAGGGTTTCCTCGGTGGACTGGCGCACCCCGGGGCGGATCTCCTTCATCACCGTGCTCAGCACGAAATAACCGGTGAAGCTGATGAACAGCAGGTAGACCAGGAAAATCCGCAGGCCCAGGGTCATCAGGCGTGACTCGGGCTGTAGCTGTAGCCCAGGCCGCGATGGGTCTGGATCGGTTCGGCCTGGGCCGCCACCAGGCGCAGCTTGGCCCGCAGGCTCTTCACATGGCTGTCGATGTTGCGCTCGTAACCCACGTCCGCCATCACCCCCAGGGCATCGAGCAGTTGCTCGCGACTGAACACCCGCTCGGGTTGCTCCAGCAGGCATTGCAACAGGCGGAACTCATGCCGGGTCAGGCTCAGGACCTGGCCGCGATAGCTGATCTGCACCCGCTCGGGATCGACGGTGAACAACGCCGCCGCTTCCGGCCCCGGTGCCGGGCGCGGCGCCATGCGCTTGAGGATCGCCCTGACCCGGGCCGCCACTTCCCGCGGGCTGAAGGGCTTGACCACGTAGTCGTCGGCGCCGATCTCCAGGCCCACCACCCGGTCGATCTCGCCGTCCCGGGCACTGAGGAACATCACCGGCACCTCGCTGAAGCGCCGCAGTTGCTTGCAGGTTTCGAAACCGCTGATATCCGGCAGGCCGATATCGAGGATGACCAGGTCCGCCGGGGTCGCCTGCTGGTACTCCAGGGCTGCATGCCCAAGGCTCAGCCAAGTGGTGCTGAAGCCCTCGCCCTGCAGGGCAAAAACCAGGGTGTCGGCAATCGCCGCTTCGTCTTCGACAATCAGGATATGGGGCATGGCATCCAGGCACGCAAATTCAATGGGCGAACGGTGCCGGATGCCTTGTGGACAGTCAATCGGAGCGTGCACCGCCGCGCGTGGCAGCCCAATCAGCAGTCAGGCTTGTCGGCGGTGTAGCGCCGTGCCGGGTTCACCGCCGCGCCGAATTCGCGCAGGGCCTTGGCGCCGATCAGCAACGGATAGTTGAAGCTGCTGCGGTCGGTGAGGTTGACCTCCACCGTGCGCTTGACGTTGCCCAGGCACATTTCCAGCTCCACCACCGGACGCTTGGCGGCCTGGGGCTCCTCACGCTCGTCGTCTTCGTCGGAGCGGCTCTTGATCTTGCTGATCCGCGCCACCTTGTGCTCGTAGACCTTGGCGCCGGCATCCTTGGTGGCCAGGCGAAAGCGCACCCAGTTCTCGCCATCGCGGGTGAAGGTCTGGATGTCCCTGGCCGACAGCGACGCGGTCAGGGCCCCGGTATCCATCTTGGCGGCCAGGGTTTCGCCGATTTCCGGCAGGCGGATGTATTCATAGCGACCGTACAGGGTCGGCTCGGCGGCCAGGACCGGCAACGCCACCAGAGACAGCAGAGCTAGGACGGATTTCACGACGCAGGATTCCTCGAGGAAAGGGACAGCGGGATTTTAGACCGTCGCCGGGCGATTGGTTCGCACGATATCGCGCTATCGCG